>NZ_CP108550.1 GCF_036010325.1 Streptomyces sp. NBC_01210
CTCCCTCGCTGCGCTCCGGGAGTTGAGGGGGGCCGGCCGCTGCGCGCCCGGCTGGCCGCGTATCGCGCGGCCGTCGCTGACGGTGCGCCAGGTGCGGCTAATGGGGGCTTTAGTGCGGGAGTTGGGGAGTGCTTTGCACTTCTGGGGCGGGTCCGCTGCGCTGCCCCGCCTGACGGTCCTTCCGGCTGCGCCTCCAGAACCTTGGGGCCCGCTGGCGCGGGCCTGGCTGGCTACGAGGGGTGGGGGTCGCTCGTTCGTGTGGGTTCCAGTGTATCGCGTGCATCAGATTGATGCAGCATGTACCGTTGGCAAAAACATGGGACACCTTCCAACCACCCGGACGGGGCGCGATTGTTGATAGAAGGTCAGCGCCGGAATTTGGTCCACCCCACTCACGCGAGGAATAACGAATTGGGAAGCTGCGGACCCGAGCCACGGAACGGGACCTCAGATATCGGAAAGCTCGAATTTCGGCGTACGGAGGTACCGGAGCCGAACGGCCCCCCAGGGCCGGGCGACGGAACCGCCCACAGGCATCAGCCACGCTTCCTCGCTTTTGAGCGTCTTGGCCGGTACCACCCGAGACTCAGAGCCGCTGCTGCTGTCCACGACCCGCACCGGGGCGTGGCGCCGCACGCGAAGCGAGCTCAGCCACAGAGGCCGGCCCCCTCGATCCGGTGGTTGTCGACGGCGACACGCCCGTTGCTGCCATCTGCTTGCCCCGTGCGCGCCGGGGAGTGTCGGCCGGGGTTCGCGTGGTGGTTGAGCTCTAGTGACACATAAGAGCGTTCCGCGCCGAAACCGGCTCTGACCAGCGGTAATGCGAAACCGTTTGTTCTAGATCTCCAGAACAAACAGTTTCTGGGTGTTCTGGAGATCTAGAACAAACACCCTCCGTACCTGACGGATCATCAGGTGACTGTGAGCCACCGTTTGTTCTGGCTTTCCAGAACAAGCCGGTTTACCTAGTGCTACCGTGCTCCCCGAAACGTTGATCATCTTTGGAGGACTGTGCTGATGGAACAGCTGCCGATCGTCCGCTCCGGCGAGCGTGTGGTTGCGCGGTCGGACGGTAAGGGCGGCTTGATCCTTGGCGTGGAGAAGATCAAGGGGCGCGAGTTCGCCGCGAGCGCGGAGTGCAGCGGCTACGTACTGGACGCTCGGCTGCTGATGGACGTGCTGGGCAGCCTCAAGATGCCCGGGAGCTGGTTCCAGGTCTGGTGCAAGCTGGTGGCGCTGCAGAACGCCAACCGCGCCGACGATCAGCTTCGCGTCGCGGCCCGAGGCTTCGTGAAGACCAACCAGCGCGACCTCCAAGCCCGGTGCAATCTGTCGGCGGCCTCCGTGAACGAGGCCAGTCAGTTCTTCGCGCACATCGGCTGGATGCGCACCGCCAAGCGCGGCATCCTCCAGCTGAACCCCTGGCTCACGGTGGCCGGCACCTCCGGCGAGCAGGAGAAGTGGCAGGCGCTCTGGAACAGCGCAGAGGGTCCGGCCTGCGTCATCCCGCACTCCGACTACCCCACCGAGTGGCGCCAGGTGCGGGAGGCGGAGAAGAAGGCTGCCGAGGCCGCCCGCCGCAAGGAGAAGGTCGTCACGCTGCGGCAGCGGCGGCCTGTTCGCAAGGCGAGCGCATGACCTCGCGCGGCATATCCTCGTTGCACGTCGACCTGATCGGAAGTGGTGAGGCTCCGTGAGCAGCTCTTACGTCCCTAGCCCTCCCACAGAGGCCCCCGTCACGATCCCTCGTGCCGTCCTGCGCCTCCTGGCCCTGGTCGACGTCTCCACCGCTGGCCGCCGCGTCCTGGACGAGCTGCTGTACCTGAGCGACCCGGAGACCGGCACTGTCTCGATCAGTCAGAACGAGATGTGCGTCGAGCTGGGCGCGAGCAAGCCGACCGTGAACCGTGGCTTCAAGGAGCTCCGCGAGTGCGGACTCGCCTGGAGCCTTGAGGACGGCCTCTACCAGCTCCACCCGCTGCTGACCGGCGGCGCGGTCTCCTCCCCCGTCATGCAGGTCCCGGAGATCAAGGCCGCCGAACCCGGGCGTTTCACCGAGCAACGCCGGGCCCGGTTCGCCGCGCAGATGGCCAACCTGGCCGCCACCGGCTGACCGCCCCACCGAAGGCCCGAAGGCGCCGCACCCCTGGTACGGCGCCTCCTTCATGTCCTCCCGCAGCCGTGCCGGTAGCACTAGCTAAACCGCCTTGTTCTGGAGGAGCAGAACAAACGCGAGCCGCTCCGCAATCGGCGCCGGACGGCTCGCAGCGAGTGGGCGGTAGCACCAGGTGAACCGGATTGTTCTGGAGCAGCAGAACAGCCGATGACGGCTCGGGGTGCCCGCGCTGCATGCAGCAGCTGGCATGGATTTCGTGCGGAACATCGCAGATCTGCGAATTTATGCACCGGCCTGCTGCACGAGCAGCACCCGTGTGCCGCCTGAACCGTGCGAATGCTGCGCTGCACTCCACAGCAGACGTCTTGCACCCATCACCACCGGGAGCAGCAGGACGTCGCTCGCGATGGTGCTGCACCAGCTGGCGACGACGTTGGCGGCCGGGTGCCTGGCGGGAGCGGTCTTGCACCCCAATGTAGGTAGGTACTTGTAGTACCTATGTGCGGGTTGAGTTCTCTTCCGCTGCACGCCGACTCGCCAGCGCAGCTGATAGGCCGCAGCACGGTCGGGGCGCTTGCGGATGCCCCAGATCTGCACGTCAAACGTCAGCACGCGGGCACCTCGCAGCCCTCGAACCACGCGTCGAGATCGGTACGGCGGATGCGGATCTGCCCATTGGGGAGCTTGAGGCAGCGGGGCGCGTTCCCGCGAGCGCGGAGCCTGTAGAAGGCGGCCCGCGACATGCGCAGCTCTGCCAGTGCTTCCACCATGGTCAGCATGCGGGTGGTCGGTGCGGCGGTCACTGCCATACCTCCCCTTCGGTCTTGGTCCGTTCCTTGTCGGCGCGGGTCTGGTTGATGTCGTGGCGGGTCTGGGCGGCGAGGAGTTCTTCGCCGGGCGGTAGCCGGAGGCGAGGTAGGCCCAGGAGGACTCGGTGACGAGGACGGTGTCCGGGCCGGGCGCGGGGTGGCCGGCGCGGGTGCGGGCGGCGTCGGCCTGGGCGAGTCGCCAGGCGCGGCGGACGTCGCGGCGCCGGCCACCCCGCGCCCGGCTCCCCTGAAGGTGCCGCTGTCGCGGACGAGCGTGCTGTTCCACTTGATGCGCTTACCGCTTCAGTCGGCAGCAGCGCAGCCCCGGCACCGCGCTTGAGCTGAACGTCTGGATGCGACCGGCCCGCTTCTCTGCCTCAAGGACCTTGGGGCCCCACTTCGGCGTCTCAGCGGCCAATAGCCCGCGCCACGGCCGCTAGGTCGCTGAACAGCCCATCCGTCTCATAGAAGGCGTCCATGGTCTCGGCCAGTCCGGCGGACGGAAGTTGGTCGCCGCTCTCAACCCGGCTCAGGTACGGGGTCTACCGCCTGACCGGGAACGTACGCGGGGCACCAGTGCATGCACAGCGGTGAACGACGTCGGAAAGCCGGGTGCGGGCGAACCGCATGCCCGGTTTGAAGCGGCGGGGACTGGAAACGGGGTATCAGCCACCGCGCCAGTCCCCGACCCTACTGAGGCTACCCGCGGCCCCCGGAAGCAGTGGGAGGCGGGCCAACAAAGCCGCGCTCGATGTTCTGTTGCTGGTCGAAGCGTTGGATCGCGGCTTCGTTTCCGCGTCGCTTTGCCCGCGTAAAGATCGGACTCACTGCCCATGTGGCAAGTGTCAACGCTGCGAGAACGAGTAGCGCCTGTGCGACGACCCCGGAATCCCGGAACAGCCAGGCGATCAGCCCTAGGAGTCCGGCCTCCCCAAGGGAGTACCTGAGAGCGGAAGTTCTATCCTGAACTAGCACCAAAGAGCGACGCGCCCGCGCCGCAGCTAGCGCATCGATTCGCGGCTCCAGATCGGCGGGCATAGGGAACACTACGCTGGGCGGGGCCCAGGCCCCGTTGGACTGAATGCAGCTCATCGACCAGTCGGCCCTTTGACGCGCATGCTCGCTTTCGTCACGGATAAACTTCAATCGAACTATGAAGGATGGTCCATGATGCACTTTCGTCAGGATGTAGCCGAACTCGTAACTAGTTGCGATTGCATGATTTATTCCCGCACTGTCGAACGCCGGGAATTTCAATGTGGCTGCTGGTCGCCCGTCAAATTGAGTGGTCGTTTCATGATCTATCTCGATTGAATTCACATCCAACCTCTGCATTCTTCGGGCCATCCTTCGGCTGCAACGGCAGTGCGCCCCTTGCCAACTTGCACGGTGGGCTCGGTGGTTAGCCCGGCGCATGGTGAAGCCCTCGGTGGACGGGTTCACGACCAAGACTTCCTCGCCCTGCCAGAGACTTCGCATACCTGTCTACCCGTGCGGGCTGAACGTGTCCAGCAGCTCCCGGCGCTTCCGCCTCTCCGCTCGCCTGCGTGAATAGGATCGGCGTATCCGCAGTGCGGCGTCCCCGAGGGCGAGGTCTTGGGGCGGCAGGCTCATTACATTCGCCGGCTACACCGTGTCCGACCAGGTAGACTGTCGGTCCTTGGGAACTGTGCCCGGGGAGTCCTTGCTCCGCGAGGATGCCATGGCGATGAGCATGGCCCGGTGGTTCCGGGGGCGCTAAGGAATTTTTCGGCACCGATGTCTGCCCCGGGGAGTCACTGGGCGGCTGCGGCGAAGTCGATCTTCCAACGGTTCTCGCTCCGGATGTAGCGTTCGAACTCTTTCTCGTGATCGGCACCCCATTTCACCTCCATAATGGCGCGGTCGGCGCCGCGATCGGCGCCTATCGCGACCCGGAACTCGGCGGTGTGGGTGTGGAAGTACTTCCACATCGGCTCGCCCCCGCTCGTACTTGCCTGCTCTATGAAAGAGCCCACGAGCTGGGGGCAGCTTTCACTTTTGGTCGGGTCCATGTGCACGTACTGGCATGCGATATCGCTATTGCCCTCGATGATCGCCTTTGCATAGGCGGCGGCCGTCTCCCGGACGCCGTCCTCGCCCGCGCTTGTGCCGGCGATCGTCGACGGGGAGTCGCTCTTCGCTGGCGCGCCAGCGCTCCTCGAGGGGCCGTCGGTAGGCTTTGACGCCTTGCCTGAGCCGGAGTCCGAGCAGCCTCCTGCGAGGAAGAGCAGCAAGGCGGTCACACAAAGCCGCCTGCCATGTCGCTGGAGCGTGGTCATGTTCGCCATGTCCGCTGTCCTCTCCCCGTATCCCGCGGCCCGCCGTCTCTGCGGAGGTTACGAGGCCAAGTCAAGCAGATGGGATGCGAATCGGAGTGCCGAGTAGAGCGCTTATGCAGGTCAGGGCCGGAAAACGGCCTTCGTTCGATAAGAGGCATTCGCCCCATCCTGGGTCATGGGCCTTATTGGTAACGGCTGAATCACGAGCCATGCTCACTATAGCGAGCATGCCGGCCATCTCGGTGTCCTCGCGGATCACGATCGGGGCATAAATGATCACCGCAGGTTGCACATTGGCGCCGAGTGCGGATGGTTGACTAAGCCCGGAAGTGCAGCGTAAGGTCCACAAACACGAATGACCAGTGCACGTCAATCATAGGTGGATACGTGAACATTGGCACAGCTAAAGCGCGAATGGCCCTCGCTGCTGGCGTCTTGGCACTCTCTGTTTGGGGTGTCCCCCCGGTTGCAGCCGCACCTGTCGGAGTCCAGGACTGGACTAGTTACATCGAGGCGTCGGCTACTTTCGAATCCAGAGTCTGGTACGAATCCGGGGGGGATATGGCGCTCGAGTTCAATGGGTGCCACAAGCCCGGGCATCAAAGTATCGCCGTGACAATGTATTCGGTGCGTGCGGGCGGACCCGACCCCTCGCATGGCACAAAGAATTTCACCGCATGCTTCACTAGTGGCAAGTGGAGTAGGGGGGTATGGAACTTGCCGAGATCAACGAACTACTACTTCTCGGCTAGTTTCCTAGGGAATTACTTAAGGGTCGACACAGTGAAACAGATATCCAACCCTTAGCCGACTAATTCGTCGACTTTGATCGACTCGGCGTCGAGGGCGAACGCAGTGGACTATGGGCCGTGAACGCGATAACCGTCGCGTGTCCTGCTCGCAGGGCGATTGCAAAGTCCCAGTGACCTTGCGAGTGTGCAGGTCACGGCAGTGTGACGATGCTGGATGAGCGCGCGACCAGACGCAACGAAGCTCCGTTGCGGAGGTGACCTTGTCAAGTCCCCTTCGTGCAACGGAGCTTCGATGTGCCGTCAGTCTGCCACCGTCTGTCTGGTCAAGTCGCCCGCCCGTCAGCACCGTTCGACGGGTCCGCTAGCCGATCGGCTGGCTACGCTGGCCGATCCGCGGTGCCGGCGCGGGAAGCGTCACCCCTTCGGGGCAGTACTGCTGATCGGAGGTCATGCGGACCAGGGCCGGAAGCCTTCGCTCCGTCCAGCCGGCACCCATTGGAGACGCACCGCCCGCTGACGAGTGAGACGGACGGAACAAGCCCCGGTCCATGATCCTTGAGTTCCAGCGGTCGTCGCAACACAGGTCGGCGGTGGCCTCGGTGTCGGCAGTCGCGAGCCGGCCGGTGAACGCCAGCTAGTCGACGGCGACGCCCGGAACCAGGCGGGCGAGTTCGGCGAGCAGCGCGGCGTGCGCGAGCACCGGCGGCGACAGAAGGCTGGCCGCAGCCTGGCGGGCGGCCGAGTCGCGGTAGTGCCCGAGGTGCGCGGCCAGGGCGTGGGCGAGCCAGGCGTCGACGTCGCTTTGCACGTCGCCGCCGGCGCGGCGGGTGAGTTCGTCGCGTACGGCTTCGTCGCCGTCGCGGGGCTCGGTCTGCTCCAGCGTGCCCAGCTCGCGCAGCGCCTGGAGCTCGTCGGCGCGGGCCGCGATCCGGGCGGCTTCGCGCAGGTCGGCTTCCCGGGCGGCGGCGGCGAGCTCGGCCTGGACGACGTCGTCGGTGTCCGGGTCGTAGACGGTGCCCGGCACCGCGACGGCGAGCAGCTGGGCGAGGCGCTCCCACTCCGCGAGCCCGGCCCGGCCGCGGTCTCGTCGGCCAGGTCCTCGTGCCGGGAGTCCTGCCGGGCGTCGAACCGGGCGTCGAACCGGGCTTCCTCGAGGGCCGCCGCGACAGCGCCGGCGTCCATGCCCTTCGCCCGGCGCCGGGCGGCCACATCCTGGTCATCTTCGGCCTCGCATTCGCGGTCAGGAATCAGGGCGGGCCGCCGCCAGAGCGCTTCTGCGGCGGCCCGTGAATATGGTTTATAGCAGGCCCGGAATTCGGCCGTGTCAGAACTCGAAATCTATCGACTGGACGTGCGAGAAATCCGCGCGCAGGCCATCGGCCCGGGTGCCCCATTCCGTGAAATACGACTCGGTGATGGCCTCCGCGACGACCGGATGCAGCTCTTCCTCCGTCGCACCGGCCTCCTGGAGCTGGAGGATCTGCGCGGCGTAGGTGGGTGAGATCGGGGTGGTGATGTGCCGGATCCGGCCGTCGTCCGAGGACCCGGAGGCGGTGAACCCGAAGTAGGCGACCACGCTCACCATCAAGCCGCCCGAGGCGCCCGCCTGCTCCCGAGCATGCGCCCTGACCTGCGGTTGCCACTCGGATTCGGTCTCCTCCACCAGAGCGGCCTGGAGGCGCTTCTGCGGCTTGGTCAGCTTCCCGGCGCGGTAGCGCTCCACCGTCCGGCGCGAGACGCCCAGGCGCTGGGCCAGGGCCTTGGTGGACCCCTTCGCCCGCGTGAGAAGGAATTTCACCTGAGACTTTGCAGATTTCGGCGCTGGCCGGGTGAACACCTTCCGCTCCGCCCGCACGAGGGCCTCCAGGACCTTGCCGCGGCGCGGGGCCGGCTGCTGCTGCTCGTGATCGCTCATACCTCCAGGGACCACGGATCGCCTGTGGACAGTCGCCGGCTGCCGCCGGGTGTTAGGAGGGTGCTGGGTGGGGGAGGGTTGCGGTGACAAGGGGAGGGACGCTGTGGGGAAGCGGAACGGGGCGCGCAAGGGCGCCCGGCGGTCGGGGAATCCGGCACGTCGCGAGGCGGAACGCCTGTACTCGGGGAACGTGCTGGGCGAGCGGATGTACGCCGCTTCGGCCCCCAGGCCCGGGACTGCGGTGCAGCCGGGCACCATCATCCCCGTGAGCGCCCCGGCCTTGCCGGACGGCCTCCGGCTCCGGGACGCGACCCGAGACGACGCGGCCCCGCTGGAGCCCGTGCTCCTGATGGCCGACCCGGACAACCCCGACGGCTCCTGGCGGGTCCTCCCAGCCGTGATCGACCAGAGTCTCGATCCGGAGAAGTACACGTGCGCACGCGTGGTGGAGGAGACGTCGTCCGGCGTGCTGGTCGGCGGCATGCTCGCGATGCCGGCGGTGTGGGCCTACACCCACCCCATGCTCGCGGGATCGCCCAACGCGCACATCATCGCCGGACTGGTCGCCAGCCTGGACTCCCTCGCGGTGGCCGAAGAGTGGCGTGGGAAAAGCGTCGCGCGCGCCCTGGTCGCCGAAGCCGAGAAGGTGATGGGCTCCCATGAGGAGGGGAAGCTGGGCGCGGCCGTCCTGTACGCCACGCACGAACCGGAGCTGACGGACTTCTACGCCGGGCTCGGCTTCACCCTCTCCCCTGACGGCATCGGCATCCCCACGCTGGCGGGGTTCATCTGCCACGGCCCGATCAAGGGCTTCCGCTTCTCGGTGAAGCCGCTGCGCACCGGCATCCAGCTGCAGCCCATGCCCACCCCCTACGGTCAGCAGCTGGTCCTCCGCGGGGTCCTGCCTCTCCCCGCGCCCTGACTTGAGCCCCGGGGACACACACCCCACAGCGTGCTGGTCAGCGACGGGTGATGGGGAGGGTGGCCCGCTTTGACCACGGCTTCGAAACTGGCCAACAGAACAGGAGCAGTCGGCCGGGAAACAGTCCCTGCGTGCCGATCTTCTTCGGATAATTTTTGGTCACCGGACGGGGCGGGTTCTGGGTTGACCATGAGGGCTGGTGAGCAGGGTGTTGCTTGAGATCGACGCGTTACGAACGGCGGTTCAGGAGCTGGAGCGAGAGGTTGCCTGGAAGCGGAGACGTGCTCGTCTCCTGGGCAGTTCTCTACTCGTCACCCTGGCGAGCATTCCCTCGCTCATCGCGTGGAATGCCATGTTCGCCGATGCCCATGCCGTGCTTGTGGCCGGCAGAGGCTTCCTCGTCACTGCGCTGGTCGTCGGCGGCCTCACGGTCGCAGTGATCTGTGTGGATCACCTCATCCGGGCTGACCCTCTCGACTTCCGCGCTGCGCACATACCACCGGACCGCTACGAGTACAGCCGGTCTCAGCTGCGCGACAGCCTGTCCACCAAGCGCGAGGAACTGCGCAGGCAGAGTTTGAGGGCGCATCCGCCACTGACGGAGCGTCGCAGCATGTATCGCGAGGACACCGTTGAAGTCATTGCCCAGTACGGGCGGGAGAGCCGCCACTACCGTCGTGTCCACAACACCCTGCAGTCTCTGATCATCATCGGCTCGACTGCGATAACCACGATTGCCGCCCTCAATCAGCAGGAGTGGAACTGGCAGACCCTGTCCGTCGTGGTTCTGGGGTTCAGCGTCACCCTCGCGTCCGCGTTCACTGGCTACTACAAGTACCGCGAGCGCAGCTACTTCCTGCGGCAGACGGCTGACGCCCTCGAGGAGGAACTGAACGCCGTGATGCTCGGGATCGGTGACTACAGCCAGTTCACCGAGGAGGAAGAGGGCGAGGCCCTCGCCAAGTTCACCCAGCGCGTCGAGACGCTTCGCGGTGAGCAACGGCGTCGCGAGCAGCAGCTGGACCAGCCTGCCGAGCAGGCCGCGCCCGTCGCGCCGCCGGCTGTGTGACCGGCAGGCGTCCCTAACAGATGCCTCGGACGCTTGCGAGCCGTCTGCCTACCCCGGGAACAACGATAAGTACGGGCCGCTGGGTGCGTTTCCGAGGCGGCCGCACTCGTGCGGGCCTTCGCCGACGCGGCCCTCGCCTCGCAGGAAGGCCGGCCTTCTCCCGGCACGGTCACAGGAACGGGGTGACCGGCCCACGCCGGCGTCGTTGAACGCGGCATCGCGTGCATGCATATCCGCCGCCCGCGGATACGCGAGTGAGCCCCGGACCACGTCGGTCCGGGGCTCGCGGGCTGTTCGGGGCGTGGCTGCTACAGGTCGAACTCGAGGTGTTCGACGTCCGTGAAGCGGACCTCCTCCAGGCTTCCGGCGCGGCGGCCGCCGTCCTGGAAGTACACCTCCTTGAGCGCTTCGGCCGCGATCTCCTGAAGCTCGCGGTCGCTGGCGCCGGCCTCCTGGGCGTCGAAGAGGCGGGCGGCGTAGCGGGGCGGGAGGGCGACGGTCAGGTGCCGGATGCGGTCCTGGTCCGTCGACCCGATCGGCGCAGTGTAGCCCATGCGGGCGCGGGTGTCGATGACGATGCCGCCGGTCGTCGCTGCCTTCTCCCGGGCCTTGGCCCGGATCTGCGGCTGCCACCGCTTCTTCACCTCGCGCTCCAGGCGCGCGGCGAGATCGGCGCGGGGCCTCTTGATCTGGTCCTTCACGTACCGCTCGACGGTGCGCTGGGAGATCCGCAGCATCTGGGCGACCGCCTTGGTGCCCTTGAGCTGCTTGACCAGGTACCGCATCTGCGCGCCCGCGCTCTTGGGCGCCGGGCGGGTGAACGCCTTCTGCACGGCGGCTTCCAGGCCGTCCCCGAACAGGGTCATCGTCTCCTTCTCCTACTCTCCGTTGTCGACGTCGGTGACGGTGCCGTCCTTGATGTACCGGGCGAGGTTGAGCTCCGGAGCGTTGAACCGCTCACGGACCTCCTCGCCCCACAGCACGCTCTGGGTGCCCTCGTGCTTGACCAGGCCCGGGTTGATGCCGAGCTTGAACCCGCCGGGCAGCGGCTTGCCCTCCCGGTAGGGCAGGAAGTCCAGCGGCGAGGGCCCGTCGGCCGCGTAGACGACGCAGTCGGACAGGATCGCGACCGGGTACTGCCCGGTGAACGCCGCGTGCTTCACGATCTTGCGGTGCAGGTTGATCCGGGTACGGGAGATGACCGCCGCGCGGATGTCCGGCCGCCACGTCGGGCGGGACAGGGCGCGCCACGGCTCACCGGGCCGCCAGCCCTCGCCCCGGGGTCGCTCGCGGAGCTTGCCCAGGCCGCCCTTTACCGTCGCCTTGACCGCCGAGACGACGATCGCCAGCTCCGGGTCACGGCCCTTGTAGCCGTCCATCGCCGCGAGGAAGTCCTCCGGCGACAGGTCGGCGTCGACGCCGAGGTCGGCCATCGTGGCGAGGTAGGCGTCGCGCAGCCGGTTGTACCAGCCGTCCAGGTAACGGCCGCTCTCGCGCCGCACCCACGCCTCGACCGGGCGCACCTCGTAGCCGAGCTCCACCGCGTACGCCACGGTGGGCGTCGCGTACCAGGCCGGCCCCTCCGGTCGCTCGCCCTTCGGCGTGAACGGAGAGGGCAGCAGGCTGCCGTCCAGCTCCACCCACTCCTTGCCCACCTTCACCTTCGACAGGTCGACATGGGACAGGTCGACCAGCCACGAGCCGGGCAGCTTCGGGTCGAACGCCGGGTTCGTGACGTGCGTCGGGGCTCCGAGGCCGACGTTCAGCCCGTTGGCACCCGCCGCGAAGGCCATGTTCACGTCGACGCCCACCAGGTGGCGGCGCAGGCATTCGGCGTCCGTCATCGGCCGCGCCCAGTCGTACGCCTCCTCGAACAGCTTCTCCCCGGGGCCGCGCACGTGGAACCGCGGCAGATCCTTGAGCAGCGGATGCCCGTCGGGGGCCTCACACGGCGCGCAGTCCACCGGGCCCTTCCCCAGCGAGCCGGGGTTGTGCTCGGAGTGCCGCTTACCGTCGGCGTCCGGCTCGGAGGCCCGCGTCGCCGGGTGCAGCGCGGTCATCAGCTCCAGGCCGGTCACGGCCGTGGAACCGCGCGGCGTCATCACCCGGGACGCGTACACGCCCAGGACCCGGGCGAGTTCCGCCGGCGGAAGCTGACCGGCCTCGCCCCAATGCCGCGTGTCCAGCGCCTGCCAGGACGGGATGCACAGCTGCACGCAGGCCCGCTCCGAGCCGGTGGCCGGACGGTAGATCCGCGCCCACGGCCCGAACCCGCGCTTCGTCAGCTTCCACTCCGCGCGGACCAGCTGCTTGATGACCTTGTGGCCCTCCGGAATGCGCCCGGCGAACCGCTCCTCCTCCGTCAGCGCGGCCGGGAGACCGTAACGCTCCAGCGCGGCCTCGGTGAGCACAAGCAGCGGATCGGCGTCCTTGCCCGGCCCGGACAACTTCGACTGCCCCAGCTTCGCCTCCTTGAGCGTCCACTCCATCAGGGACGGGATCGACTTGGCGGGCACGTCCAGGACCAGACCGCCGGTGCAGTACGCCAGCACCTGCCCGTCCTCGACATCGACGACCGCCAGCGGACCGTTCTCGAACCGCGGGTCGGTGCCACCCGCCGGGGTCCCGGCCGGGGCCGCCTTCTTCGCACCCGGACGGCGCCACGTCGACGACGGCCTGGTGGTCCGCGCCGGACGTGACGCAGCCGCCGGAGCAGCGGCGACGGGAGCAGGGGTCTGGGTGTTCTCGGATGCAGTCATGGCCGCAGCCTCGGGCGCCGGGCCCGTGGAGAGAGCCGGCGCTTCCGCCGGGGCGGGCGCGCCGGTGAACGTGGCCGGCACCGCAGCATCGGCCGGGGCGGGGTAGAGCTCCGCGAGCTGCGCCAGCAGCCGCGCGTACGCCTCACGCTCCGGGCCCCGGGGCTCGGTCGGCTTCTTCGCCGACTCCCAGCCGGACACCGTCGCCCGGCGCACCTTCAGCGCGGCAGCGACTTCGTCCAGCGTCAGACCGTGCGCGACCCGCAGCCGCTTGCGCTCCTCCGCCGACGGCAGCGAAGCGCGGGACGCGACCAGCGCGTCGACCGCATCGAACAACTCGGACATGGAACACCTCCTGACCGACACTCTACCCCATGAACCGTACAGATGACGTACGCTCGCCGTACGGATCGCGTACGAGGCGTGTTCGATGGCGGCAATGTGCACACTTCCGTAATCTGGTGTGCATGACGGAGACGACCTATTCGATCGTGGAAGCCCGCGCCCGCCTGGGCGCCATCGCGCGTGAGGTCAGCGCCACCCGTGAACCGGTCGCCATCACCGACCACGGACAGACCATCGCCATACTGGTCAGCCCCGCCGACGCCCTCGAACTGCAGGAGATGCGGGCCCTGGCCGCCTACCGCGCCCGCCAGGCCCGGGGTGAGAGCGCCGGCGTCCCGCACGACGAGGCGTACCGCCGCGTGTTCGGCGGAGCTGAGGCGTGAACTACGAGGTCATCTGGGAGCCCGAGGCCCTCGCCCAGGCCGAGCGGTTAGCCAAGGACGACCCCGACGGGGTACGGCAGGTGTTCACCGCCGTCGACCGCCTCGCCGACGAACCGCGGCCCAACGGCGCGTTCGGCAGCGCCGACGTACTGCGCATCCACGTCGGGGTCTACCGCGTGATGTACGAGATCAGCGACCAGCAGGTCCGCGTGAGTGTGATCCACCTCGGGCGCCTGCGCTGAAGACGACGGATGGGGGGCGACCTTTCAACGAGGCCGCCCCCCATTCGCATTGGCCGAAGCAGATCTACTGACGGCGGCCGCTGCCACTGAGCTGGCGGCGGGAGGGGATGTCCCGCCTCCGGGAAGCGCCTGGCGCTCGTCTACGGCTCGCGGCGCTCCTGGGCGGGCGTCAGATCCCGGGCCGTCTCTCCTGGGAAGCGATCCACTCCCGGCGGGCGTAGGTGCGGACTGCGTCCCGCTCGGCGTAGGTGCAGCCGTTCTCCAGAGCCGACGGAACGTCGCCGGTGGTGCTGGTCCCGTGCCGGTGGTCGTGGCGAACGAGCTCGTCGGCGACGTCGGAGGCGTCGGTGCGCAGTTCCACATCTTTCGGCACCGGGCGGGAGTCCTCCTGGTAGGGACGCGGCAGGTAGCTGCCGTGCCCGTGACACAGGGCGAGCACGTCCAGGACAGCCGCGGCCTCCAGCAGATCGTCCCGGCACTCCAGCGCCAGACTGCTCACCTGGGAGTCGATGAGGTCCTGGCGGCGAGCGGCGTGCGCGGCCGCCAGGTGCTGACGGTCCATGACCTGCGCGTACAGCAGGGCCGGGACGAGTTGGCCGATGCGGACCAGGTGCTTTCCGTACGCGGCCTGAGCCGCCCGGCTGGTCGACCAGCCCGGCCACGGCTCATCGGGGGAAGCTCGGTGTGCGCTCATATCGCGGGAAGCTACCCACTGAGCGGCGGCAGCGGGGCCGGAACGGATCATCCCGGCCCGGCACCGCGTACCGGGCTGCACCGTCGCCTGACGCTGCTTGGCGTGTTCAGCCGCGCCAGCCCCGCTCCGGTGCGCGCCGGGCGTATGCGGGGGGCGGTCCGACCGCGTCTGACAGGTTACTTACGCCCTGTGCCCGGTTTCGACCATCCATGGTCGCCCCATCGCCTGCATTAGCGTCCGGGAACGTTCATCAACCGCAATCGCCCCATTAACGGACAGTAGCGATGGTGCTCCGTATGGGTGAGCCGGTACGTTCGCGGGCACGAGACGGCTCCGGCACGGCGCCAACCAGGACCAGAGCCGACTCGCCCATCGAAACCTTCAAGCACGGAGGGCGCAGTGCCTCCTGAATACATGTCCCGACGACTGCCACAAAGCACCTGGCCGGGGCGGTCTGACCGTAGCATCCCTCGCCGACACGCCGCCGAAACCCTTGACGTGCGTGACAATCAAGTCAACGTCCAGCTTGGGCCCTTCGTGGTTATGCCAGTCCTCGGCATCATCCTCATTTTCCGCCCCGAAGTCGTGGAAGTGAGCCTCGCGGTGACAGCCGCAGCGATCGCCTCGTTGCGCCGCTCTCACGTGCGCTACCGGCGCCTTCGCACCACCTGACGCTCCGCCGGCTGCCGGGCCGCGAACCAGCCGGCCCGGCAGCCCGGCTCTCGCTGTGACACCGCGCGCACAAGATCGCGGCACTGAGGGCCTGCACACACGGCCCTCGGACCGGAAACTTGCCGTTTTCCGCGTCAAATTCCCAATAGCAATCCCCGAAAGGGACCAGATCGCATGACCCCGAAGGGCCATGACAGGCTTGAGTGCCTAGCCCCCGGCTGCCGCAACGTCATCGAGCAGACCCGGTCCGGCCGACGGCGCAAGTACTGCTCCGACGCGTGCGGAGTGCGGTACCGCAAGTTCCGCAGCGCCCACCCGGAAGCCATCGACAACGACGCCTACGCGATCGCCGTCGCCGAACAGTACGCACAGCACGCCGGGCAGCTGACTCAGATGATCCGTGACGGCCAGCCAGTGGCCGCCCTCCAGTTACTCGTCACGTGCGAACAGGACTGGAAGGATCTGCGCGCCGCCGTAGTGCAGCAGGCCCGCGACCGGAAGATCAAGTCAGCCGACATCGCCACCGCACTCCACATCAGCCCGGACACACTCAGCCGACAGATGACGGCCGAACACATCTCCAGCCGCCGCGAACACCGCACCCCACCCGCCACTTGCCCACCCGCACCAGCCCCACCGCCCCAGTCAGGACCGGCCGCGGGCACCAGTGGACCGCACCAGCGCTATCCCCACCCCGCCCCCACCTCGCCACCACGCCCGGCCGGCGGCTTCCCGGACACCGACAACGGCCCCCCCGCCGACGGACCGGCCGCCACCTTCGCCCGGGCCCTGTCCCACCTCCAGCGCACCAGCGACAAAACCCTGCGCACGCTCGGCCAGGAAGCCCGGGTCGACCCGTCATACGTCTCACGCGTCCTCAGCGGCGAACGCCTGCCCTCATGGAAAGTGACCCGGAAGCTCGCCTCCGCCTGCGGAGGAGACCCGGAAGAACTGCGCCCACTATGGGACGCCGCACGCGGCTACCGCGTCGTCCAGCCCGCCAGCCTCCACGCCGCGCTGCGCGGTCTGCATCTCTCAGCGGCCTGCCCCGACGCCACCCTCATACGCCAACGCACCCACGACACAGTGTCCGTGGAGGACATCACCGGCATGCTCAACGGCACCCGCGTCCCGGACTGGGACCAGGTCGACCACCTCGTGGACGCCCTGCACGGCCAGGCCGACACCATCCGGCCCCTGTGGGACGCAGCCCGCACCACCACCGGCCCAAACACCGCACAACCGGGCCCACCAGCCTTCGCATCCACCCTGCCGGCGGGCGCGTTCGGATGACCGCCCCCGCCATAACCACGCTGCTCACCCTCCCGACAGGGAGCTGCCACGTGCGGAAAACCGACTCGCCCGGCCACAGCCCCAGACGGCATCCCCCCAGCAGATCCGCCCCCCGCGGATCCGCGGGGACGGACCTGGACGTGGCACTGCCCCCAGCCTTCGAAGGCTTCTACACCCTCCACCACCACCACTACCTTGCCTACGCCCTCGCTCACCTGGACCGCCGCACCGCCGAAATAGCCGTCCGCGAAACCTTCGGCATCCTGGCCACACACTGGCCGCACGCCGTCAGCCGGCGCAGCCCCGCCGCGTACGGATGGCGCCAGCTCGTCGACAGCGTGCACGCCCGCACCCCGCCGTTGCCCATCCCCGTGGAAACCCCCGAGCAGTACCACGCGATCGTCCTGCACCACATCGTCGGCTGCGAACTTGAGGAGATCGCCGCCACCACCGGGCACGAACTCAGCAAAATCCGGTACCTCCTGCGCTCATGGAAACACTCCGCCGCCCAGGCCCCCGCACCGCGAGCACCCACCAGCCAGCCCTGCTCCGCGGCTGGCTGATCATCTCGCTGACACATCGACGACCCGCGTGGCAGTGTCGTCGATGATCGTGAACAGCCTGATGGCGAGGGGGAGTTCGTGGAAGCACGGATGTGGGACGCGCTGGTCGACGTGGTGAAGAGCGCGTACACCGCAGGACTGGGCGAGGGGACCGTTCCCCGGCCGGTCATCATGCCGCTGGTGCACGGCGAGCTGGTCGGCCTGATCTGGGTCCGCCCGCTCAAGGCCGACGAGGACGCCCTCACCGGTATTGCGGAGCTGGCGAACATCGCCGCGGCGGCGGCGGGCGCGGACGAGGTCGTGCTCGCCTGGGAGACCCACGACGTCGCCACCGCCTGCAACCTGCCCGTCGTCGGTCCGGCCCCGTGCCTGAACATGGTGACCGCCACCCGGGACGGCCACGTGCTGCACCAGTTCCCCTACACCGAGCAGCTCCTGGCCCGCAGCCCCGAGGGCTGGGCGTCGGTCGCCCCCGACTGGCGGCCGGCCCCCGCGCCACAGCCCGGCGGCGAACTGGTGCCGCCCATCCAGGCCGCGGTCAACTTCGCCTTCACCCCCATCGAGCTGAACCATCCCGACCCGTTCGGCGTCACCGTCGTCCTGATGGAAGAGGACGGCTACCGCGTGCGCCTGACCCAAGCGTTCGCCCGCTGACCCCGCCATGGCACGGAGCCTTGACGACGACGCGGCCCGCCGGAAGCGGGACGCCGACGAACGGATCTACGTGGTGACCACCAACCTCGTCATCGACGCACAGGAGAAGCTCGCCCGGCGCCGGCGGCTGGACCGTATCTGGCGCGCCGGATGGGCGGTCAGCTGGCTGTCCTTACTCACCGCCGTCATCGGCACGGGTATCACCGCGCTCACCGTGGGCGACCCGGCGCGGTTCGTCCTGGGCGACCTGATCTGCGGCAGCCTGCTCCTGCTGTCACTGCTGGCGCTGGTCGGGGTGCACTTCGCCGGGCGGGACCTGCCCACCCTCCAGCGTGCCGAGGCGCAGCTCGCCTCCGCGCAGGAGTCGCTGTGGCAGCAGAAGGTCGAACGGCGCCCTGACCTGCCTGACCGGCGCAGCCTCTACCGTGAGGAAGTCGCCACTGCGATCGAGCAGTACCAGGTCGACAGCCGCAAGTACCGGCGGATCCACAACAGCCTGCAGTCCCTCATCATGATCGGTTCCGCCTCCACGACCACGATCGCGGCCCTGGACACCGGCAAGGAGCTGACCTGGCAGAGCGTCACCCTGACCGTCATCAGCTTCGCTATCACCGTGGCGGCGATGTTCACCGGCTACTACAAGTTCCGCGAGCGCAGCTACTTCCTCCAGCAGACCGCCGACGCCATCGAGCAAGAGGCCAACGCCGTCACCCTCGGCATCGGCCCCTACAGCGAGTTCGGAGACGTGGGGGAAGTCGAGGCGCTGAAGTTGTTCACCCAGCGCGTCGAAGACCACCGCAACGAACAGCGCCGCCGCCAGCAGCAACTGGACCAGCCCTCCGATCAGGCCGCCCCCACCGGCCAGCCGCCGGCGCCCTGACCACGACTCAGCGCCGCGGCTGCCGACGACCCCCTCTGTGCTCGGACCGTACGGGGGCCGGCGGGGCCACGGCCG
Source organism: Streptomyces sp. NBC_01210 (assembly GCF_036010325.1). Classification (GTDB taxonomy): domain Bacteria; phylum Actinomycetota; class Actinomycetes; order Streptomycetales; family Streptomycetaceae; genus Streptomyces. Next base: position 18,441 of record NZ_CP108550.1, read on the forward strand.
GCGCCCTCGTCCCGCGCGCCCAGGGGGGGAACAGGGCCAGCGCGGCGGCTTCATCGACCGCACCGCCTCCGCCTGGGTGGCAACGTCCTCCCGCGTCGCCGACGTCCTCAGCCGAACGGTCCAGGCGCGCCCGCACCAGCCGGGCCGGAGCCAGGACAGCCCCTGGCGAACATCGCCGCGGCGGCGGCGGGCGCGGACGAGGTCGTGCTCGCCAGGGAGACCCACGACGTCGCCACCGCCTGCAACCTGCCCGTCGTCGGACCGGCTCCGTGCCTGAACATGGTCGCCGCCACCCGCCACGGCCACGTCTCTGGCGCCTTCGCCAGTTCCACGCCCTCGCGCGACACCCGGCGGAATACGTCGGACTGGAACCAGTCCCGGGAAAGCAGCGCGCGGCTCCAGCCAGGTCCAGGCGCACGAGTGTGATCACAGGCGTCCGCTTCTCGTTGTCGGGTCAGGATGGACGGGAAGACCGTGCGGCCCGTCGGCGGACACTGATGACACCCACGGCAGCCAGTGTGGCGGCCGCGGCGCCAAGTGCGGCTCCTTGCCACAATCCCCAGCCGTCGGCCTGCCGTTCACCAGTGGCCTCTACCTTGACCTCGCTCCAGAGAACGGTGGGGTCGTAGTCGCAGACGCTGTCCCGGTCTGCCTCGTTCATGCACCGGGCACCCTCGTAGGTGAGGGTGAACTTCACTTTGTACGTGCCTGGTTTGGCATTCGGGAGAATACGTCCCGAACCGACCCATGCAGCGTCGGTGTCCCCCAGGGCGTTTCCTTTGTCCAGGGCTGTACTGGACATTTCCACGCCTGTCGGATGCGGATTTCCTGGTTCCTCTTTGACGGTAACCCCGACATTCTGACCCGGACCCGCCGGGCCGGTGATCGAGGCGTATCCCTTGTTCGGCAGCGGTACTTTCTCCGCGTGCGCCACGCCTTGCCCGCCGACAAACAGAGCAATCAAGCCAGTTGCAACCACACATTGGCTGACACTCCGACACTTGGTCATTAATCTCTCCCCCTGTTGCAGGTCGCCCTAGGATCATGGCCTATCCGGGGGGATCACGCTACACGGAGTGGTCTGCCTCTCCTTTGACCATGGAGAAGCAACTTGAAGATACGAAGAAAGCTCGCCGTTCTCGTGGGGGGACTGGCGCTCACGGTGATGCCGCTGGCGCCAGCGCAAGCGGAATCTACACCGCCGCCAACCCCAGTGCCAGCGGCCGGAGACAATGACGCACGCGGCTTTACACCTGCCGACGCGGACGCCTATTGGACACCCGAGCGAATGCGTGCCGCGCAACCGGTAAAGGGTGGCAAGTCCGCGGATGGCCCCGTCCCCCGCAGTCTGGTCGCCTCGCCCAGCAAGCCATTTGAAGGCATACCGATCGTCGGTACGTTCTTCTTCAGCGACGGTACCAATACAGGCCGGTTCTGCGGCGGGACTGTCGTCAACAGCCCCGGCAAGAACCTTGTCATGAGCGCCGGTCACTGCTTTGACGACCAGGACGCGCGGAAGAACCTCACCTTCGTTCCACAGTACGACGACGGCAAAAAGCCCTTCGGCAGCTTCACCGTCAAGCCCGGCCGGATCTACGTCGACAAGCGGTACCTCTCCAAGGGGACCGATGCCGCAGCCGACCTGGACTTCAACTTCCTGCAGCTCGAGCCCCGTGGCGGCAAGAACGTACAGGACGTCGTCGGCGGCGCCGAACTCCTCATCAACGCAGGCTACGAGCACAATCCCGTCCGCCTCATCGGCTATCCCAACGCCTCGAAGCGGCCGCTGGACTGCACGGACAAGACTGTGCGCTACAACAGCACCGACCCGAAAATCCCGGGAAGCTTCCTGCGCATCGAGTGCAAGGCTTACTCGGGGGGCGCCTCCGGCGGCCCGTTCCTCGTCAAAAAGGGGGTCGGGGTACGGAATCGTCGGCGTGATCGGCGGCTGGCACACCGGCGGTGACGTCGACGACATCTCCTACAGCTCCTACCTCGACGGCGACGCCAAGAAGCTGTACGACGACGCGGTCAACAACAGGCAGCCGGCCGGCCGCGGAGTCCTCGGACAGGCAGAGACCTGGAAGCACGCCGAGGTGCTGGCGGGCGGCTACTTCACCGACGGCAACCCCGGCGATGACGACTACTCCGACCTGGTCGTTCGCTGGTCCGACGGCGAGCTCACCCTCTACCGCGGCGCCGGGGAGGACGAGGACAACTTCGACAAGGAAATCAGACTCGCGCCCAAGGACAGCACCTGGAAGCACGCCGAGACCATCGCGGCAGGGGACTTCACCGGCGCTGACACGGACGACATCATCGTCCGCTGGGTCGACGGGGAACTGACGCTCTATCCGGACGTGGACGAGCAAGGCTTCCACGGCGAAGTCCAGCTCCAGAAGCCCAACGCGCTGTGGAAGCACGCGGTGTCCATCACCGCAGGCCGCTACACCACCGGCAGCAAGTGGACCGACGACCTGCTGGTGCGCTGGTCCGACGGCGAAGTCTCCCTTTACACCGACGTGAACCGCGACGGATTCCACGGCGAGAAGAAACTCGCCGCAGGCGACAGCGTCTGGAAATACGCCAGCAGCATCGCCGCGGGTGACTTCACCGGCAACGACCAGTGGGACCTGATGGTCCGCTGGAAGGACGGCGAACTCACCATCTACAAGGACATCGACCAGACCGGCCTCCACGGCGAAGTCCAGATCAAGAAGAAGAACGATCTGTGGACCAAAGCCACCGTCATCGCCGGCGGCGACTACACCGCCAACGACTACCCGGACGACTTCATCGTCCGCTGGACCGACGGCGAAGTGTCCCTGTACCCCGACGCCGACGAAACCGGCCTCCACAGCGAAATCACCCTCGTCTACCCGCCAGCCTGAGCACGAGATCGCATGGACGCCACGCCAACCACGGAGCACATAGGCCCAACCAGTCGAAAGGAAAACCATGAACTACCTCACGAAGACGCTGGCCGCAGTCAGCGTTGCCACCGGTTCTGTCCTGCTGAGCTCAGGACCGGCAATGGCAAGCGTCGCGGGAGGCATCCTTGCAAACACCACCCCAGCTGTCGCCGATCCGGTACCCCTGCCAGAGGCGAATTGGCGAGAGGTGCCAGATGCGCCACGAACCTGCAGCACCGTAAGGGAACATTCGAAAAAGCGCGGCGTGCGATTCCGCATATGCGTCATCGCCAATAGCCGCAATGAAGCCCAGGCCATGTTAGTAGTGGTAAACAATTCGAACGATATGATCGCGATGGATGGAAGGGCGCTGCAAAGCTGGGGAGGGTCGGTAGCGTGTGCGTCGACCAACCTCAATAAGGGATTCCAGCGCGCCTGCCTCGGAAAAACCGAGTTGCTAAGCGTCAGCAACAATTCAGCGCGAGGGGAGCTTTACGTAAATTGGGGAGATCCAGACGTTTTGACACATAGGCTACCCGGGTAGCGCGAGAAGTCTTGAGCTGGTCCGCACATCTTTGGACAGTGCGTTAGTGGTCTCGGGGACTGGCGCGGCGGCCGACGCTCCGTTTCCAGTCCCCGCCGCTTCACCGTATGTGCGGTTCTCCCGCATACGGCTTTCCGGCATGTTCACCGACTGGCATGTGCTACCTCCCTGCGTACGGTTCCGGTGAGGCGGTAGACCGGGTGATCTATCCATAAGCGATCACACTTCACCGAACAGCGAGCCGGAACCTGCCGACCCGGCCGTCCGCGTGCGGGTCGGCAAGGAGGCGGCCGCCTCTCTGGCCGCTCCCCGTGCCGAGGAAGGCCCGGGGCTACGACTCGTTGAGTTCCTTGAGCCGGGCGGCGTAGAGCGCCGCGATCCGGGCCGTCTCCTCCGTGTCGGCGGTCCCCAGCCGCTGCTGGTCCTCCAGCGCGGTCTGCCGGGCGGCTTGGAGCTCCTCGATCCGCTCCTCGTCAGGCACGGGGGCCCTGCGCTCGGCGGCGAGCTGGGTGTTGTACCAGGTCACCACGTCCCGGACGATGTCCATCGCCTGCTGCTCCTCCCCGTCGTCCAGGCGGGAGAAGTCGGGGGTTGGCGTGTCGGACACGGCACTACCACCTTGTTGTTGATCTTGGTTGGAAACGGCCATTGTCTCCTTGGCCGATTCCCGCGAGCCAGCGCTACGGCACACCAGCGACCAGCGGATGCGCTCCGGCACACGCCGCGGCATCCGGGGACGCCTCCCCAACGAACCCTGCCCGGGCGTAGGTTGAAGCCAGGTGATCATCAGGGGGCGCTGTGGCTGGTCGGGATCTTCGCGTGTTGTTCGGCTCGAACGACCCGCAAATGCCGGACGAGGCATTCACTAACCGGCAGGGTCAGTGGCAGACGGTCGCGGCCGCGCTCACCGAGCACCTGCGGCACATCGCCGCCCCCGGCTTCAACGTCGAAGACGTCGAAGAGCCCAGGCGTAACGTTCTCGTCTTCCATGGAGTGGGCGGCATCGGGAAATCAACCTTGTCGCGCAAGCTGGAGGCCGCTCTCGCCGGCGCCGAGCAGCGTCCCGCTCAGTGGGGCGAGCCGACCTGGCCCGACGGCCCGTCGATCCTGCCGGTACGGATCGACCTCTCCCGCTCTGTCGGCACCGACTTCGAACGCGTCATCCTCACCATCCGGCTCGCCCTCGCCGAACTGGGGCGCCCGCTGCCCGCCTTCGACCTCGCTCTACGTCGCTACTGGGAGCTCCAGCACCCGGGCGAACCACTGGAGGAGTACCTGCGCCGCGGCGGCCTCACGGCCCGGTTCGGCAAGGCGCTGCCGCAGCAGATGCAGTCCGCGCTGTCCGACGTCGCCCAGGCGCTGCTGCTGCCCGGCACCGTCGGCTCTGTCGTCGGCCAGGTGACCGGCTCGCTGGTGCGTGCCCTGCGCGAGCGCCGCCAGACGGTACGCGCCCTCGCCGGCTGCACGCGTTTGGCCGACTTGCTGGAGACCGAACCTGATCTGGACGCCCTCTCGTACTACCCGCACCTGCTGGCCTGGGAGCTCGCCCACCTCCCCGCCGACAAGCGCGTCGTTCCGGTGATCCTGCTGGACACCTTCGAGGACACCGGCGACCGCACGCACCGCGACTTCGAGCGTCTCCTTCAGCGCGTGGTCTGGCTCATGCCGAACGCGTTCTTCGTTGTCACCGGCCGCAACCGGCTTCAATGGGCCGATCTCCACGGCCAGCTCGACTGGACGGGACCGGCGGCTTGGCCCGGCCTGGCCGACCACGGCATTTCGGTGCCCAGTCCCGCCACATCCGGTGCGGCGCTCGGCCGGCAGATCCTGATCGGCAACTTCAGCCGTGAGGACTGCGAGGACTACCTCGCCCGCCGCCTCACGCGGGACGACGGACAGCCTCTCATCAGCGATGACCTGCGTAGGCGCATCGCCGCCAGCTCCTACGGCCTGCCCCTCTACCTCGATCTGGCGGTGATGCGGTTCCTGGAGATCCGACGAACCGGCCGCACACCGGAGTTCTCGGATTTCGTAGGCGACTTTCCCGAGCTGATCGCCCGCACCCTGTCCGACCTCACTCCTGAAGAGCGGCACGTCCTGCGCGCCGTCGCGCTGTTCGACGCCTTCGACCTGGACCTGGCGACCCGGGCCGCGGGCTTTGCCCGCCAGGCGCCCGCACTCCGTCTCGTGCAGCGGCCCTTCGTCCTGGAGAACCCCTTCGGCCTGTGGCGCTACCATCTCCACGCCCTGATCCGCTCCACCATCCGCACCGTCCAAGACCCCACGGACGACCGCTGGTCACCGGACGACTGGGCCGCGGCCGCCGAACGCGCCTTCACCGCCCTCGGCCGCCAGTGGGCTGCAGGCAGCGGTCGGCCGCTGCTGGTCGGCTGCCTGCGCCAAGGTCTGCCCCTCGCACGCGACTTCCGCCTCGACCTCGGCTGGCTCACCGACGCCGCCTTCGCCTACGTCAGCGACTCAATCTGGGAACCCCTCGCCCAGCCCACACACACCGGCCCGGCGGCCGGAGCCCACACGGCTGCTGACGCTCTGACTGAGCTGCTCAACACCCTCGCCCGCCGACAGCACGAGCACCGCAGCCGCACCGTGCAACGGCTCAGTTCCGTCATCGACACCGGCCAGTTGCCGGACGAGCTGCATGCGATGGCCGTCTACTACCGGGCCAAAGCCCACCGTGATCTTGGCCGCTCCGAAGACTCGCGGCACGGAATGCAGTACGTCGCTGACCGTGGTGGCCGCCTCGCACCTCGCGCCCGCCGCGGCCTGGCCCACCTGGCCCGCATCACCGGCGACTTCCCCACCGCCCTCGCCACCGCCGACACCCTCGGCTGGGACGGCCGCCACCATCGCGTACGCGGAGACATCTGGTGGCCCCACGGCGACATGCACCAAGCAGCCGCCGCCTACGAAACCGCTCGCACCGAAGCCGAGGAACACGGCATCGCCGGCGAACGCGCCACCAGCCAGGCCCAACGCGCCTTCACCCTCGCCTTCATGAGCCCCGACCAAGCCGCCGACGAAATCGAGCTCGCCGAACAACTCCTAGCCGGACTCGTCCTGCGCGTGACCAGCGCGACCGTCCGCATCGCCGCGCTCATCCGCGACGCCGGCACCACCCAGGACATCGAAGACCGCGCCGAGCTGCTGCGCACCGAGATCGGTCTCGCCGGTGTCACCATCGCTGAGCCGATTCTCGAACTCGCCCTGTGCTTCCACCACGCCGTCCTGGGCGCCGAGCATGCAGTGTCCGCCTCGATCACCCGCCTGAACGACCTCACCCGCAGCGGCGACTACGCGTACTACGTCGACATCGCCCACTTCATGGCCGGTCTTCCCCTCGATGCGCCCTCACCGGCCCAGTGGCTCGATGGAGAACAGCCCACCCGCGAGCGGTGGCGCACCCTGGTCACCGCCCGGCGCGATCACCTGCGCACCGCGCCGTGACGCACTGCGCCCCGCCGGATCCGGCGGGGCGCAGTCGTCTGCTGCTGTGATCAGGGGGTGAGGTCCAGTACGCGGACCGGCTCCCCCGCCCACCGGTGCGGGGCGGTGGTGGCGATGATCGCTCCGTCGGGACGGTCCGGGGTGGGCTGCGCCGCGTACTGGCTGTGCGCCGCGGCCCAGGTCTCCTGCCGCGCGACGGCCAGGGCGGCAGCCAGGTCCAGATCGAGGACGGTGATGCCGGGGAGGGAGGCCAGATGCTCGGCCGTGCCGGGCCGGGCCCGGTCGGCTTCGACCAGCGCGCACGCCGGGGCGTACAGGAACCAGTCCGCTTCGGCGTGGGCGCGGTGGATCAGGCGGGAGGCGAGGACGTTGCCCTGGCCGGCCGCAGCCATCGCGGTGTCGTCCAGAACGATGTGCATGGCGTCGCTCACCGGCCGGCCACCTGGGCCAGGCGCCGGTCCAGCTCGCTGTCCAGGTCCCGTTCCTCGGCAGCGGTCGGTGCGTAGCCGTTCCATTCCTTCAACGCGGCCAGGGCCTTCTCCGCCCGCTCGGCACGCTCGGCCGGAGTCAGCAGCGTCTCAGCGAGACGGGCGAGATACGCGCGCAGCGACAGACCCTCAGCGGCCGCGATAGCGGCGAGCCGGTCTTTGGCTTCCTCGGGGATACGGACGTTGGCATCGGACATCGTCGTGCTCCTTCCCATCCCGCCAGGGTACGGGTACGTACCCGTACCCGTCACGCGCAATCTATTTCCAGTCCCTCCTGGCCCCGCCCGTGTGCTGCTACCTCGGCGGAGCCGCGCCGTCCCTCCCGGCCCTCCCCAGGGGAGGGCCGTCGGCTGTGCAATTACGGACCCTTCTACGCGCTCGCCTCGACCTGGCGACGCTTGGTCCGCTCGACCTGGCGCAGCAGCAGGTCCGCGAACTGGATGATCTCGGCAGCCTCGATCGGGTCGTCGAAGTCGACCGTGCGGTGGCTGGCGGGGTTCTTGTAGGCGCCCATGGCGCCGGCGAACAGCGCGGAGGCTGCCTCCTGCTCACCGCCCTCGGCCCCCGCATCGGCGAGCGCGCCACCGACCTTGCCGTTCTGGTGCGGCTGGAACGCGGCGCGCATCAGGTGCACACCGACCAAGGAGTTCAGGCCGGAGGCGTCCCGGACGGCGACCTCGACCGCCTTCATCGCGGCGAAGCAGGCCGTCTCGTAGTCGCCAAGGCTGAAGTTGGTCCGCACCGTTCCTTCGAGAGCCGGGTGGAGAGGACCGGAGAGCCGTTCGTGGGCCTGGAACCGCGTGATGCCCTCCGGGTCCTTGGCCAGCTCCATGCCCTCCCGCGACAGCCGGCGGAACGCTTCAGACTGAGAAGGGACACGGGACAGCAGCGCGCGCGACTCAAGCCACGCCCAGGCGTCGGCCAGACCGTGCAACAGCGCGTGGGCGTCCGGCTCGTTCTGGAATGCCTGGCGTGCCGACCCAATCAGCCCGTCGAACTGCAGAAGCGGAGTGCTGCTGCTCGCGAGGTGCTGAGCGAGGAGGAGGGCGACGTCCCGGGTGGGCAACTGCCGTATCTGCTCGGCCGGGACGGGCGGTAGGTAGGTGAAGTTCATGGGCGTCACGCTACGTCTCGGCCTCGACAATCCATGCCGGTTTCCGCCCGCCGTCTTCGTCGGCGCGCTGTCCCTGCTCACCGGCGCCATCGGCGCCACGAAGCGTCCGTGCTGCCGTCGCTGGTGAGGACGTTGACCGCGACCAGACGGTCGACCTTCGGGTCGTGTGTCTGGTCAGACCTGGCCGAACCCGCCAGCCCCGATCGGCTCGATGAGCCGGTAGCGCCCGTCCAGCGCGGTCTCTGCCTGCACGGCTCCCCCGCATCGCCCACCCGGGCGGGCGCCCGGTGCCTGATGATTGTGTTCCTGTCGCGCTACGCCGGAAACAACCACCCGTCACAGGATGTCCTGATCCCCGGCCAGGGACGGCACGGCCTGGCCGGGAAGCGCCCGGTGCTCGCCTGAAGGCTCACGGCGCTCCTGGGCATGCGTCAGATGCCGGGCCATCGCTCCTGGGAGGCGATCCACTCCCGGCGGGCGTAGGCGCGGACCGCGTCCCGCTCGGCGTCCGTGCAGCCGTTCTCCAGAGCCGACGGAACGTCGCCGGTGGTGCTGGTCCCGTGCTGCTGGTCGTGGCGAACGAGCTGCTCGGCGACGTCGGAGGCGTCAGTGCGCAGCTCCACATCTTTCGGCACCGGGTGGCTGGAGTCCTCTTGGTAGGGGCGCGGCAGGTAGCTGCCGCGCCCGTGACACAGGGCGAGCACGTCCAGGACAGCCGCGGTCTCCAGCAGATCGTCCCGGCACTCCAGCGCGAGACTGTTCACCTGAGAGTCGATGAGGTCCTGGCGGCGGGCGGTGTGCGCGGCCGCCAGGTGCTGACGGTCCATGACCTGCGCGTACAGCAGGGCCGGGACGAGTTGGCCGATGCGGACCAGGTGCTTTCCGTACGCGGCCTGAGCCGCCCGGCTGGTCGACCAGCCGGGCCACGGCTCATCGGGGGAAGCCGGCCCGCGTGAACACGCGCGCCCCAGCCACGCCACCCGAAGACGACCGCAGGCGTGATCCCCGGGGCAGCTGCGCCAGCGACAGACCCGCCGGGCACCCCTCCCTTCGTCACCGCACCCCCCGTGAAATGGGCCGGGAACCAGCCGGTGTTGCTGCGCCGACGGGGTGAACCGGAGCGTGATCGCGCCCCCGCGGGCGGTGGTTCGGGCTATGTCTGTCGACATGATCAGAAACGTGATGCGTGCCGCTGTGGTCGCCGCTCTGGCGGCCCTGCCTCTGACCGTGCCCACGTCGGCTCCCGCAAAGGCCCGTGCCGCGCAGGCCGCTATCGAGTGCCCTGGTGGCTATGTGTGCATCTACCCGGAGGTCAACTTCGGGGGCCAGCCCTGGGTGCGCCGCGCGGTCGACGGCGGCGTGAAGGACCTGCCCGCCGCGATCCGTGACCGCGGCAGCTCGATCCGCAACAACTCCGATCGCACCGCACGGGTTTACGAGAAGCGGAACTACTCGGGACGCTGGGTATGCGTGACCCGCAGCGGCGGCTCCATCCACGACCTGCGCTCCTACAACCTCAACGACCAGACCCGGTCTTTGAAAATCAACCGCAACGACTGCGGCTGATCCGATTTCCAAACGAAGGTGACCGTGCGGCCCGCATCGCGCGGTCTCCCGCTCGACTGCTTCCGCGATGCCCGGGTACCCGGTGACGGCCTGGTGCGCCGCGAGCGCATGGTGGAAGCCGGGTGAGGCCATCGAGAGGGTCTTCACCGGTGCCTCGGCCACGGCCGCAGTCGCCGGGGCGGGCTCCGTCATCGCGGCGCAGCCGCTGGTGGCCGCGCCCGAAGCCGCGCGCCCACCAGCGGCCAGGACCCGAACGGTACGGACTGCGTTCGTGCGACCGTCCCGTCACCACGGCCGTGGGGCCGTGCGCCCGGAGGTGTAGCTACTTGACGACAGATAGGGACGGTCGGACAGGCGCTGTTCGCTGTTCGCCACCCTTGTATCCGATAGGCACTAGGCCGAATACGTAGTGGCTTAGCTCTTCGGGAAAAATGTGGACTGCTTTGGCGAGCTCATTGATGGACGTTCCGTCGGCACGTAGGGCTTCGAATACTTTCGAGATCAGTTTGCTACTCTCTCGGACCATGGATGAGCCTGGCTCTCCCTTTCGGTATCCGAGTTGAGCCAGCTGTTTCGCGGTTTGCTGAAAACGCCATTCAGAGAGCAGTCTCATGGTCCGGAGACGGTAGGCAAAGGCCATAGCGGACACGCCCCAGCGCCCCTTGGCGCTCAAAATACGTTCGACGCTGGCGTTGTTGACCTGCTGGGCAAGGATGCCGGACCGCGGCATGAGGAAGGCGGAGGCAAAGGCGTCTGCGGCGGCTTCGGCTTTCGGCCCGCGGGGGGACTGGTAGCCGCTGTGGAGCACAAGGTGCCCGAGTTCATGGGCAGCGTCGAAGCGTCCGCGTTCGCCGGTCTTGCGGGTGTTGAACAGGACGTAGGGGGTGCCGTGTCGGGTGGTGGAAAAGGCATCGGCTTCGAGGCAGTCCGGAGCGAGGGAGAAGACACGCACGCCGTGTGCTTCGAGAAGGTGGACCATGTTCGGCGCCGGCGCTTCACCGAGACCCCAGTCGCCGCGCACTTGGTCGGCTGCGGCTTCGGGGGTGAGGTCGGCGTATGAGGGGACGTCTGGCTTGGGAAGCGTGAAGTGCTCTTCGAACCAGTGGTTCAAGGTAGCTGCGATGGAGCCGCAACTGAGGGCGCCGTCCCGCTCGGCTGCGCTCATTTTGGAGGGGGCGCGGAAGCTGACGGCTCCGGGGACCATGTACGGCGCTGGCGGTGCGTGGAAGAACGAAAGGGGGAAGCTCAGGGCTGCGGCGAGTGAGGAAAGTGTCTCCTCGGACGGGTTCTTGCGCGCGTTCTCGAAGGCGGTGATGCTTTGGGGCGAGAATCCCGATTCGCGGGACAGTGCCGCTAGGGTCATGCGCCGTCGTTTTCGGGCGAGTACCAGTCTTTCGGGGGTAAACACTTTCCCCAGCTCCCGTCGTACCTAGTTGCTCTTCGGCCTGACCTCGAACTCCGGGTCGTTGCCGTCGTCGGGCGCGTCCAGGAGGGCGATGTCTAGGCCTGGGTCGTTTCGGGTGAAGAGTGGCAGGCGCTCACTCCACTCGTTCACGTACTTCCCTTCCATTTTCACCGGAAGTGAGAGTTCTGCTGAGAGGTTGCCGTCGTCGTTTCGCTCGTAGAGCAGGAACCACAGAGGCATCGAGTCGAGCTCGCCGCCGAATTCGACCTCGTCGCGGAAGCTGAGGACACTCTGACCGCCGCGCTCGTACTTGACGTTGTTCTCCACCAGCTGGGCCATGACGCGGCCCTTGGGGTTCTTCGAGCGGACATCGCGGTCAAGGTCGCCGACGCCTTCCGATCCACTGACAGCTGTAATGGCGTGGCTCCCCGAAGGGTGGACGACACGCAGGATGCTGTCGCGGGAGGTGTACTTCCACACCGGGTTCTGCTTCTCGGGATCAGTCAGGTACTCCGCCAGGTAGCGGTTGGTCCTGCTCCAGAACGTGATGCCGGCCATCGCGGGCGCGTCGAACGCCGTGCACATCCGGGCCTGAGCCGCAGCCCAGTCGAGCGCTTCCTCGAATAACTCCTTAGCCACTCCAAGCTGCTTGAGCCTCGCCTCGATCTGGCGTGCTTCGGTGCCGGTCACGGCATCCCTCCCAGGGTTGGTTTCACAGACCGTACCTGAAACGAGGGCCACTTTTTGAAACCTTGGCGATCATTGCACAGGCGTTCGAATGTGTCCATGCGGGCATCACGGCTTTCCGTGTGCGCTTTCCCGGCTTCGCAAGGAAGCCGGACCTGCTCCCCGCACTCGCGGGGATGGTCCCGTCGTCCGGTCCGCCGTCGCCAGCGCGCTGGCCTGCTCCCCGCGGGGATGGTCCCGCGTACGCCACCTATCCCGGCATCACCCGCGGCTGCTCCCCGCACCCGCGGGGATGGTCCCAGACCACCGGGCTCGACCGTGCGCGAGTCGAACTGCTCCCCGCACCCGCGGGGATGGTCCCAGGAGGAGCCGGTGGACCGCCGCGCCTTCCTGCTGCTCCCCGCACCCGCGGAGATGGTCCCCTGCCCCTTCGACTGCCCGAACGTCCGCACCTCTGCTCCCCGCACCCGCGGGGATGGTCCCGGCCAGGACGTCGCCGCGCAGATCCTTTGGTACTGCTCCCCGCACCCGCGGGGATGTCCCCCACCTGGCTGAGCTTGTTTTTTATCCTCTGGCGTCGAACAGTGCGTCGCACAGGTTCACTCACCTGGGAATTCGCCGGACAGGCGGACGGCCCCCGCATGAGCATGCGTTCCGTCACAGAACCGCACTCATACGAAGGCCGCAGGGTGAGTCTGCTGCAGCACGATGCCCGGCACGAGGCATTCGACTTCACGTCCCACTTTCGGGAGGACTTCTACGGATGCCTGACCCGGCGCGGTGACACCTTGTTCGAAGTCACGGACGCGATGCTCTGCGAGAACGGGCCGGTGACCTCGCCGGTCGATCTGACGCTGCTGGCTGAACACCGGCGTGGGCACGGCGCGTTGTACGACGCGCTCAACCAGGGCCGCGTCGACGCGGACGGGCTGCGGAAGGCACTGGCCGTGCTGCCGCAGCCCAAGGCCGCCGACGGGCGCCTGGTCCTGGCGGTCGATGTCTCGCCGTGGCTGCGTCCGGACGCGCCGACCAGCCCGGACCGTCTGTTCTGCCACGTCTACGGACGCTCGGGACGCTCCAGTGACCAGTTCATTCCCGGCTGGCCCTACTCGTTCGTCGCCGCGCTGGAGACGGGCCGCACCTCGTGGTGCCAGCTGCTGGACGCGGTCCGCCTCGGCCCCGACGATGATGTCGCCGAGGTCACCGCCCGGCAGGTCCGCCGCGTCGTGAACGACTTGATCGGCCGGGGCCAGTGGGAGGACGGCGACCCGGACATCCTGGTCGTCTTCGACGCCGGCTACGACGCCCCGCGCATGGCCTACCGCCTCGACGGCCTGCCCGTCGAGGTGCTGGGACGGATGCGTGCGGACCGTGTCATGCGACGGCCGACACCCTCGCTCAAGGAGTACTCCCTGTCCTATCCCCAGGGCGGGCGACCGCCGAGGCACGGCAAGGAGTTCCGCTTCGCCAGGCCCGATACCTGGGGCGAGCCCGACGCGGAAACGGTGCAGGTCACCGACCGCTACGGCACCGCCCAGGCCATGGCCTGGGACCGCATCCACCCCAGGCTCACCACCCGCAGCGCGTGGATCGACCACGACGGCGAACTCCCCATCATCGAGGGCACCCTCATCCGCCTCCAGGTGGACCATCTGCCCGGCGGAGGTGACCCACTACCCGTCTGGCTGTGGTCCTCCAAGACCGGCATGACCAGCGAGGACGTCGACCTGCGATGGCAAGCGTTCTTGCGACGCTTCGATCTTGAACATACTTTCCGTTTCGTAAAGCAGACGCTCGGCTGGACCCGTCCCAGGCTCCGTACTCCCGAGGCCGCGGACCGGTGGACGTGGCTCGTGATCGCGGCACATACCCAGCTCCGGCTCACCCGCGAGGCCGCAGCCGATCTCCGCCGCCCCTGGGAGAAGCGGGCCGAGCCCGCCCGGCTCACCCCGGCCCGCGTCCGCCGGGGGTTCAGGAACCTCCGCCCTCACCTGCATAGTCCGGCCCGTGCACCCAAACCCTCAACTCCCGGCCCAGGACGCCCACTTGGCTCGAAGAACCGGCGACCCGCCACCCGTTACGACGTGGGCAAATCGACCAGGCGCCCTGAAAGCATCGCTGAACGTAATCAACTCAAAGCTCACAAACCATAAAAAACAAGCTCAGAAGCTGTCGAAGTGGGCGTTGACCCTGGTGAAGCCGTCCCGCAGTTCGCGGCGCAGCGCGGCCTGGCCCTCGATGACGGCGGCGAAGTTACCGCCGGTCTGCACCTGCAGAGCCTCGGCACGCCGCTACTGCCAGGCGATTCCGGCCGGGTCGATCTCGAACGGGAACGGGAGGTTAATCCAGTGCAATGCTGTGACGGCGGTGATCCTCCACTCCCCCGGCGGAGGTCTCCCCACCACCCTTGGCCCCGCCCGTGTGCTGCCACCTGGGCGGGGCCACGCCGTCCCTCCCGGCCTCCCCACGGGAGGGCCGACGGCTGCGCAGGGGGCGCCAGGGGGCTCCCTGCAGTCGGGACGGCCTTAACTTGCAGGCCTCGCGAGAGGCCCTCGCCGACACATTCCTTCGCGCAGCCAGGCCATTCACGCCGCGCTCTTCACCTACGAATCCAGGGGATTGACAAGATAGAGAACAAGATCGTTACGAGTGCGAGGCATCGGCCTTCTCCACCGCGATCGGCTGCTGCAGCGGCAGCCGTACACAGAAGACGGTGTGTCCCGGTTCGGAACGGACGTTGACGGTGCCATGATGGGCGGCTGCGACGGCTTGCACGATGGCCAGGCCCAAGCCCGTGGAACCCGCCGTGCGGGAGCGGGAAGTATCTCCCCGAACAAACCGCTCAAAGACTCGGGGAACGAGATCAGCAGGGATACCGGGCCCGTCGTCGAGCACCTCAAGAACCGCATCACCGGATTGGGCCTTCAGGCGCGTGGTCACAGTGGTCGTGGGCGGTGTATGCGCGCGGGCGTTGGCGAGCAAGTTGTTCAGCACCTGCTGCAATCGCGCACTGTCACCACGCAGCACAACGGGTTCGTCAGGCAGCTCCAAGCACCAGCGGTGATCAGGGCCGGCCGCACGTGCGTCACTGACGCCGTCGATGAGCATCAGAGAAAGGTCGACCTCCGCATTTTCCAGGGGGCGCCCCGTATCCAGGCGAGCTAGCAGCAACAGCTCATCTACGAGGTTGCTCATACGGTGCCCCTCGGACTGGATGCGGCTCAGGGCGTGCTGCATCTCCTGCTCCTGCTCGCTACTGAAGCGCCTGGCCATCTCCGCGTAGCCCCGAATTGACGACAGCGGAGTGCGCAACTCATGGCTGGCGTCTGCGACGAACTGCCGCGCCCGCACTTCACTCTCCTGTCGCGCCGTCAAAGCCGCACTGACATGTCCCAGCATCCGATTGAGCGCGGCCCCCACCTGTCCCACTTCGGTGCGTGGGTCCGCCTCAGCTTCCGGCACCCGTTCCGCAAGTTCGACGTCACCGCGCTCCAAGGGGAGCGCTGACACGCGACCAGCGGTTGCGGTCACACGGCGGAGAGGCCGCAGGGCCCCGGAGACCAAGCCAGCACTCGCCAGAGCCGCGGCCGCAACCCCTGCAACAGTGAGAGCTATCTCGACAGTGATCAGCCGCTGCAAGGCATTGTCGACCGATTTTGTCGGGATACCGACGAGGATGGAATCGCCCTCACGGGTGTGCACCGACCGCACGCGATATGAGCCGACTTCTGAAATGTGCATACTGTGAGGCCTGCCATCCAGCGCCGTCGATTCCAGTGATGCCATTGCTTTGGCCGACAGTTCCTTCGAGTTAATACTCCACCGGCCGACTTCGTCTTGATTCTCCTCACTGATCGTTGCTTTTGACACGGAGCCCTCGGGAGAGATAACGGCACCTAGCGTGCCGATCTGCTGCCCGCCTCGGGTGACAAAGCCCAGCGGGTCCTCTGCACCAGTGGCGACAGCACGTGGGCCACCCGGCGGAGGGAGAGGTCTGGCGGCCCGATTGGCCGCCTCGTGCAACTGATCGTCGAGTTTGCCCATGAGGTAGTCGTTGAGCGCGACCGCCGTAACGGTGCTCAGCAGTGTTGCCAGCGCCACAGTTAGCGCAACTACCGCAACTACCAGGCGGGCGCGGAGCGACCAGGGTCGGCGTGTCTTTCCTCGCATACGACCACTCTGTACGAGGAACCTGTGAGCCAGCTATGGAACGGTGTCTGACGGATGGCGACCTGAGCGGCCGGACCGCGTATGACGCACTGGCACGCGATGGCGTCGGGATCATCCGCCTGGTCCTCGACGAACTCGGCTCCCGCGGCGAGTTGGACTGGTCCCGGTGCGCGATCGACTCGGTGAACATGCGGGCCTTGAAAAGGGGGACCTGACAGGCCCGAATCCTGTCGACGGGGGCGAGTGCGGCTCGAAGATCCATTCGATCGCCGAGCGGACCGGTCTGCCCCTGTCCGTCGGAATCTCAGGGGCGAACGTGCACGACAGCCAGGCCCTGATACCCCTGGTGAAGGGCATATCACCGATCCGCTCCCGCCGCGGGCGTCGGCGACGCAGGCCGGGCAAGCTCCACGCAGATATGGGTTACGACTGTTCTCACCTGAGGCGATGGTTACGCGGGCGTGGCATCAAGCACCGCATCGCCCGCACGGGGGTTGAGACCTCGCAGCGGCTGGGCCGCCCACTGAACGCACCATGGCCTGGCTCGCTGGCTGCCGCTGCCTCCACCGACGCTACAGAGCGCAAGGCCGACCACTTCCTCGCCTTCACCAGCATCGCCTGCACCCTCGTCTGCTACCGCAGACTCACCAAATGAGATGACTTCTTAGGAAGCATTTCCGCCAGATTGCCCAAATGTGAGGTTGCGGCTCGAATGTCAATGGCCGACAAACGCCGTTGACGGGTTAGTGGCCTTGTTACTACGTTGTGGTGAAAGAATTCTGCGAAAGAGGAAAGCGGGGGTATTGATGCTGCGGAAGAGTAAGGTTGCGGCCCGCGTCGGCGTTGTCGCCGGAGCTGGACTTCTGGTCTTTGGGACTGCCACTTCGGCCTACGCGTACGATCTTTCCGTTCAGACCGATGACGGTGCCCCTGGGGGGAAACTCTACTGGACGGCCGACGGCGACGTAGTCAAAGTCTGCGACCAGGAGGCGGATGGCTGGGCCGCCTATGCCAAGGTGGAGCACGCGGGAGACTTTAGGTACTCCATGCGCGCTGGGGGCAATGGTAATTGTACGTCGCACAGCGCCTCGGATGGTGGAAGGTACAACCTCACTGAGGGATATTCGGTCTTCCTGACGGTCTGCCTGCAGAAGACGAACGAATTCGGGCAGACCATCACCAGGTATTGCGATCAAGTAACGCCCATTAACAATAACTAGCCTCGATTGTGCGTACGTGGCCCACCGACTTGTCCGGTGGGCCACGTACATCGCATCGCAAGGGCGGCAGCAGCTGAGCACCAGCGTTTCTGATCAGCAGCGTACTAAGGGCTTGCAGGGAATCAAGGTGTTGCTTCCCTGCAAGCCCTTAGTCCAGGAAAGGCGCGAATGCATCCGGACTCTGACGCCTTTGCCCAGGAACCTGCTCACCGTTCAGATAGGCACGGATCGTTTTACGGTCCCGGCCCAAATGACGTGCGATCGCCGAGATCGACCAACCTTGGGGCCGGCCGCGAGCACGAGCTGGCGTGGATGCGGACCCGGCACATCGAGGAGGACCCTGAGCTTGTTTTTTATGGTTTGTGAGCTTTGAGTTGATTACGTTCAGCGATGCTTTCAGGGCGCCTGGTCGATTTGCCCACGTCGTAACGGGTGGCGGGTCGCCGGTTCTTCGAGCCAAGTGGGCGTCCTGGGCCGGGAGTTGAGGGTTTGGGTGCACGGGCCGGACTATGCAGGTGAGGGCGGAGGTTCCTGAACCCCCGGCGGACGCGGGCCGGGGTGAGCCGGGCGGGCTCGGCCCGCTTCTCCCAGGGGCGGCGGAGATCGGCTGCGGCCTCGCGGGTGAGCCGGAGCTGGGTATGTGCCGCGATCACGAGCCACGTCCACCGGTCCGCGGCCTCGGGAGTACGGAGCCTGGGACGGGTCCAGCCGAGCGTCTGCTTTACGAAACGGAAAGTATGTTCAAGATCGAAGCGTCGCAAGAACGCTTGCCATCGCAGGTCGACGTCCTCGCTGGTCATGCCGGTCTTGGAGGACCACAGCCAGACGGGTAGTGGGTCACCTCCGCCGGGCAGATGGTCCACCTGGAGGCGGATGAGGGTGCCCTCGATGATGGGGAGTTCGCCGTCGTGGTCGATCCACGCGCTGCGGGTGGTGAGCCTGGGGTGGATGCGGTCCCAGGCCATGGCCTGGGCGGTGCCGTAGCGGTCGGTGACCTGCACCGTTTCCGCGTCGGGCTCGCCCCAGGTATCGGGCCTGGCGAAGCGGAACTCCTTGCCGTGCCTCGGCGGTCGCCCGCCCTGGGGATAGGACAGGGAGTACTCCTTGAGCGAGGGTGTCGGCCGTCGCATGACACGGTCCGCACGCATCCGTCCCAGCACCTCGACGGGCAGGCCGTCGAGGCGGTAGGCCATGCGCGGGGCGTCGTAGCCGGCGTCGAAGACGACCAGGATGTCCGGGTCGCCGTCCTCCCACTGGCCCCGGCCGATCAAGTCGTTCACGACGCGGCGGACCTGCCGGGCGGTGACCTCGGCGACATCATCGTCGGGGCCGAGGCGGACCGCGTCCAGCAGCTGGCACCACGAGGTGCGGCCCGTCTCCAGCGCGGCGACGAACGAGTAGGGCCAGCCGGGAATGAACTGGTCACTGGAGCGTCCCGAGCGTCCGTAGACGTGGCAGAACAGACGGTCCGGGCTGGTCGGCGCGTCCGGACGCAGCCACGGCGAGACATCGACCGCCAGGACCAGGCGCCCGTCGGCGGCCTTGGGCTGCGGCAGCACGGCCAGTGCCTTCCGCAGCCCGTCCGCGTCGACGCGGCCCTGGTTGAGCGCGTCGTACAACGCGCCGTGCCCACGCCGGTGTTCAGCCAGCAGCGTCAGATCGACCGGCGAGGTCACCGGCCCGTTCTCGCAGAGCATCGCGTCCGTGACTTCGAACAAGGTGTCACCGCGCCGGGTCAGGCATCCGTAGAAGTCCTCCCGAAAGTGGGACGTGAAGTCGAATGCCTCGTGCCGGGCATCGTGCTGCAGCAGACTCACCCTGCGGCCTTCGTATGAGTGCGGTTCTGTGACGGAACGCATGCTCATGCGGGGGCCGTCCGCCTGTCCGGCGAATTCCCAGGTGAGTGAACCTGTGCGACGCACTGTTCGACGCCAGAGGATAAAAAACAAGCTGAAGGCCGGGGCCTGCTCGTCGACGTCCGGGTGTCGAAGGTGATGCCCAGGGTGGTCGCCGTGCCGTTCGGCTCGCGCCCGTCGCTCTGTCCGGTGAGGGCCTGGCGCCGCTGGAAGCAGGAGGCCGGACTCGACAGCGCCCCGGACGGATTCGCGTTTCGCCAGCTGCACTCCCGCTGGAAGACCGTCATGGAGGACGGGCTGGAGCCCGAATCCGTGGGCGACGTGCTGACCCGCATCGGGGAGAAGGCGGGTCTGGACATCCGGCCGACCGGGCACTCCCCGCGCCGTGGACTGGTCACCGAGTCCCAACGGGCCGGTCACGACGACCGCCAGGCCGAGAAGCAGGGCGGATGGGCCAAGGGCAGTCCGGTCATGCGCGGGTACCGCGAGGATGACGACCGTTGGGAGGAGAACGCCCTGATCGGCGTGCTGTAGGAGATGCTCGACGACGACGACGCCACCCGTACGCCCGGCAGTCAGCGCACTAGCCAGTGCGTTAAGGTGGGGGTACGTGTCTACAGTTGACACGGCGGGCCCCCGACGAGAGGTTCGCAGAACCACGAAAGACCCGAACCGGCGGCTACCGGCGCGGGTCTTTCGCGAGGTGGTTTGACTATCGAGCCCGGCCGTCCATCTCTCGGCCGGGCTCAGTCATGAGCACCAACCGTAAACGCCGGGAGCGCAGCCACGTCCCGCTAGAGCAGGACATTCTCCACCACCCAATTGACGATCGCCGCGATCACCAGAAGCCAATCGGCCACCGCCTGACCTATGGTCAGGCGCCGCTCATGGCTTTCTCGCTCAACACCGCGCTCTGTCATGTTGCCTCCCGCTCGATACCTGGGGTTGACCCTGAAGTCCAGGGCCTTCACCCGGAACTGGGTGAAGCTGTAGAGGTATCGGTGGAGAGGCAGCCACAAGCATACGGCGTGGGCCCGACCTTGAAGGACCGGGGACCACAACTCCTAGGCGGCTGAGGCAATCCAACCACTAGATCTGGGGTTTGAACGCCTTTCATATCCCGATGCGTGTCGCGCGGTGCGGGTCTGCCTCCGTGCCTGATTGCCGGTAAGCCACGCCGTACCGCGCATCAGATATCCCTGGTCAGCGCCCCTCAAAGCTCGGACGCCGGGGAACTCATCACGAGGAGCGGCGCCTGTCATCTGCCGTAACCGCCGCCCAGGACCTCCTCGCCGCAGTAGCCCGGACCTGCGGCTCCTTCACTCGAACGTGTGTTTGGCGCAACCTTTCGAAACCCACTACCGTTGTCCAGCTAGGGAGACCCTTCGAGAGGGGCCGACGTGTGACCACTACCGCGGACAGTGCCACCATCACTGCCCAGGACCTCTCCCAGGACCGATTCGAACCGGTGCATGCCATGAATGACGCGGCCTAGAACTCGACCGCGCCGGCGGTCTGATGGCACTGGAGCGGATCGGCGCGCTGTAACCCTCCCTAGGACACCGGGTCCTGCCGCCCCGCACTCCAAGGTCCTCGCCGGCTACCTCGAGGTCGTCGACCAGTGGGAGGACAACGCACTGCTCGGCGTGCTATAGGCATTCGTGGCTGACGACGACCGGCGGCCTGGCCGAGAGCGGGCAGGTGCACCTCGCCGCCCCCACGAGTGCCAGTACGCCGCCGAACAGTCGTCTCAGCCGACAGGCGGACGTGGAGCGCGCACATGGTGAAGGGGTGGCAGACAAACCGAGGTGGTATCACCAGGGCCGGGCGTCGGGCGGATGGCATGCCCCGCGCCTCTTGCGGGTGTGGATTGTCGCCCCGCTCGCCGTCCTCGGCACCATCGGCGCGGGCTGTCTGATCTACCGTTTCGTTGTCGACCGCCTCGTCGCCAACACCTCGGACGCCATCAAGACCACCCTCGCCATCCTCGCCCTGACCGGGGCCGTGCTGGCCGGTGTGTACGCCTACCGCAAGCAACGCATCGCCGAGAGCGACGCCCATCGCGCCGACGCCAACCAGTTCGCCGACCGCTACACCACAGTGGCCGAACAGCTCGGCCACGAGAAGGCCGCCGTACGCCTCGCCGGCGTCTACGCTCTCGCCAGGCTCGCGGACGACTGGGAAGAACAGCGCCAGGTGTGCATCGATGTCCTGTGCGCTTATCTGCGCATGCCATACCAAACCAACCCGGGTTCCCCCGAGTACAAGGAGGGCGAACGCGAAGTCCGGCACACCGTCATCCGCCTCATCCGAGATCACCTCAGCCTTCCGCCCGCGCATCCGCACTCCTGGCAGGGCCTCGACTTCGACTTCACGGCCGTCACGTTCGACGGGGGAGACCTGTCCGGTGCGACGTTCTCCGGCGGCACGATCAGCTTCAACCGAGCGGAGTTCTCCGACGGCACGGTCAGCTTCAGCGGCGCGGCGTTCTCCGGCGGTGAGGTGTCCTTCGGCCGGGCGACGTTCTCGGGCGGCATCGTGTCCTTCGACCGGGCGACGTTCTCCGGCGGCAAGGTGCTCTTCCGCCGCGTTTCCTTCTCCGGCGGCGCCGTGTTCTTCGACGAGTCGAGTTTCACCGGTGGTGAGGTGTCCTTCGACCGGGCGGACTTCTCTGACGGCATCGTGTCCTTCTACCAGGCGGACTCCTCCGGCGGCAGGCTGTCCTTCGACCGGGCGAACTTCTCCGGCGGCAAGGTGGAGTTCGTCGGATCGAGGTTCGTTGGCGGCAGGGTGGGCTTCGACCAGGCGACGTTCTCCAGCGGCACGGTCACCTTCCACGTGGGTTTCATGGGCGCCAAGGTGGACTTCGACGGGGCGACGTTCTCCGGCGCCAGGGTGGACTTCAACTGGTCGGCGTTTTCCAGCGGCACGGTGTCGTTTCGCGGAGCTGCCTTTCCCGGCGGCAGGGTGTCCTTCGACCAGGCGGACTTCTCCGGCAGCACGGTGATCTTCCTCGGGGCTTCCTTCTCCGGCGGCACCGTGGACCTGCAGTCCGTCGCCTCGTGGGCGAGGCCGCCTCTTTTCGGCACAGGGGTGTGGGGTAACGCCCCTGCGGGACTGGCTCTGCCCTCTCCAAGCCAGTGAGATAGAGATTCCTGGACGTTGAACATCCTTGTTGGACACCGGAGGCCGACTCCGGCCCAGCATGTCGCCGTCCGGCCATCCCTGTCCCAGAACCGATCGGTTCCCGAACACCGGCAGCGCGGCACAGGACAGCCGACTGCCGGTGTTCGGGAACGGTGTCCAACAACGGCGTCACTACGGTGCGCCGGTTCAGCTGTGCGGATCCCAGGCCCCCATTGGCGGTTCCGCATGCCGATCTGTACGCCGCCGATAGCCGTGACCGTGCTCCCGATGGCGCCCACGGTGGCCGCAGCCTCCGTGTTGTGGGTCGGGGCACCAACCACCGTTCCGGTGATCCCCGAGACGGATGTCGACGCCCGCGTCACGCAGGGCGCGGATCTTCTCCTCTTCCTTCACCTTGGTCTCGATGAAGTTCTCGATGTCGGGGTGGTCGACGTCGAGGATGACATCTTCGCGTCCGGGCCGAGCCGCCTGTCGGAGAGGTTGCCCCACTGGTCGATGGGGCGGAAGGCCGGGCCGCCGTCGAAGCCGGCGGCTTCCTTCCAGGCCAGCCAGCAGCGCACCGGGCAGGTCTCGGGGTGCTCGCCGTACGCCACCACGACGTCGCGGGCCGCCGTTCCTGACACCCAGAACCCTCGGCGTGGCCATGACCTACGGGTCGATGAGGTATGCCTTCTCCCCGACCATGAGAGGAGCATCGGCGGGACCTTTGATGTACGGGCCTCGCCAGATCACGCGGTGTTCCTGTCGGCTGGGGTACCACTGGCGGACCTTGTGCATCCGTACGGGCCACCGGTGGTGGTAGACCCGCTTGTTCTCTTCGTTCTCGTCCGTGGCGCGTTGCGCGGGCACCTGGCTGGTGAGCCGGATGATCCGGACATCGGGATCGTGCGGCGCTGAGGGGCGGCCCTGAGATGCCTGGCCTGCGGGCGGCTTGTGCGCAGTTGGCCCGATGGCCGTGACGCCCTGGGCGATCAGCCGCCAGAAGGCGAACATGTAGCGGCCGGTGAAGTCGTCGTATGTGTCATCGACTCGACCACCGCCCCACTCTCCGATCTCGGGAACCGGCTCCGCACGCCACTGGGATGCCTGGTTCAAGGCCGTCTGCAGCTCGCGGTGCTAAGCGGAGAGAGCAGTCAGGGTTTCGCTGCTCTCCTCCGCGAGGCAGCCGTCTCCCCGGATCCCGTACATGCCGTCGGGTACCAACGGCGGGAACGGCGTCCCACTGGCCCGCGCGTGCGCGACGGCGAGACGCCATTCGGCCGGCTGGACGGGACCGTCGCGGTCCATGAACGTGGTGACCCGCACGCCCGGGTACTGGGCTGGGGGCAGGATCTGGTGCTGAACGGTGAACTGCCAGCCGAAGGCCGCAGTGTCCGACAGCGAACCAATGCGATTGACGATCACCACGGGTTCGGGCAGTACCAGGAGTCCGTTGGGCGTCACGATGTCCCGATCCCGGTCCAGCGTGCTGAGGTCAGCCGGCTCGAGCGTCGCCGCGGCGGCCATCACCGCAGCGTGCGCTGCGGGAGAGATGACGAACACCTCCGCGTCCCTGAGCAGGCGCCGGATCTGCTTCATCTGCCAGTCGGCTGCCTCCTGCGGGCCACGCGGCCATGGCGGCCGCACCCCCTGCTTGCCCAGCACCAAAGAGAAGGCCAAGTCCCACTCCTTGCCGGCGGGCGCGTCGCTGTCTACCAGCACGCTGTGCATCTCCGACACGACATTGTTGAGGTTCTCCGTCAGCATGGCGCGCACCCACGGATTACCCTGCAGAAGCCGCAGAGATTCCCGCCTCGCCCTGTGCGCAGCGCGGCCCCAGCCGGACGCCGTCCACTGGCCCGCCTTCTCGCGGCTCCGCTCCCGCTTGCCCCGGCTCGCCTTTCCCACCCCAGCCCCTCCCCCTGATGGCCGATGCAGACAGCCGTACCCCACCGCTGTCGCCGCGACACGGCCCCAACCGGTCACAGCGTTCTTCCTCGGCTGCGCTGCCAATCTGCCGAGCCTGGCAGCGCAGCCTCTAGCCTCACGGCTCCGTGGACTGGGCGAGTAGGCGGACATCCGAGACCCTTTGTCGAGGGGGACCATCCCCGCGGGTGCGGGGAGCAGACTGCGTGAGCTGCCCCTTTAGCATGGGTTGATTCCGACAACTCAACCAAAGCTGACAAAGGAGTAATTCAGCTCCTTCCGAAGCGGCGTCGTTTGGCTGCCGTGCTCCAGCCCGGTTTCGGTGCGGTCGTCGTCGGTGCGGGGTTGGCGTTCGGGCGCCGGATCAGGGTCAGGCCCTCGTGGTCGACGGGGTGCCAGCCGTGGTCGTGGGTCCGGAAGGTGAATCCCTGCTCGTTGTTGGTCGTGTGGGCGAGGAGGGCGCGGCCCTGGCCCGCGTACTGTCTTACTTCCTCCCACAGGGCGTCGCGGATTCTTGCCGACGGGTTGCCGATGAACACGCCCGCGGAGATCTCCAGGAGCCAGCGGGTGAGGAAACCCCGCAGCCCCGCGGGGCAGTTGGTGAGGACGATCACGGTCACCAGGTCATCACCTCGTCCTCGACGCTGCTGTCTCCGTAGTTGCGTCCGGCGGCGACCTGGTTGCCTCTGTCGCTTTGCAGCGTGACAACGTCCTGGTCGCTGAGCCCTGCACTGCTCTTGGTCTCCGGCAGGAGGAGGCGCTTGATGTCGTCGACGCAGCGGTCCAGCAGGGACGTTTCGTTGATGCGGTCGCGCAGGGCGCGGCGGGTGCGCGGGCCGACGTCTTCGGGGTCCTCCGTCGCAATGTCGAAGGCCAGGGGGATGCCTAGTTCGGTCTTGTAGAGATCGGCGATGTCCAGGACGAAGGAGAGTTCGTGGCCGGAGTGGATGAAGCCCAGTGCGGTACTGCACCCCAGGGATGCCACGACGGCGTGGGCGATGCCGTACATGCACTGGGCGGCCGCGGTGAGTGCCTGGTTGACTGGGTCGCTGCCGGCGAAGTCGCCCGGGGCGTACTTACGGCCGCGCCACGGGATTCCGGTGCGCGCAGCCTGCGCCCGGTAGCAGTCTTTGACTCGTCGGCCTTCGCGGCCGAGCAGCTCGTGGCGGGTGAGCCCGGCCGGGTCCTCGTCGGGGAAGCGCAGGCGGTACATCGCGCGGGCGACAGCAAGGCGGTTGCGGGCGTTGGCCCATTGGACGGCCTGTGCCTCCGCGAGCGCTGATGAGCGGGTCAGAGCGCGGCCGCCGGCGTAATAGCGCACGCCCTGCTCCCCCACCCAGGCGACAGCCGCGCCGGTCTCCCCCAGCACGCTCATCGCTTGGTGGGTGATACGGGTGCCTGGGCCGAGGAGGAGCGTGCCGATCGTCGCCGACGGGATGTGGGTGGTGCCGTCGGCATCCTCGGCGGTTATAGCGTTGGCATCCCGGTGGACCGTGCACCGCTCGAGATAGATGAAGGACACCCGTTCGCTGGTGCGGGTGAGGTGGCGCGGCGTGAGAGCTGCGCGCCGCGAGACGGTTGTCACGTGCTCACCTGCCAACGGGCAGGGGTGCCAGGGTCATCAGGCCGCAGCCGTACGCCTTGGCCCGGCCGAGTCCTTGGGTGAGGGTGCGGCGCAGTGCTTCGGGGTCGATGACCTCGAGGCGGCCGTCGAAGGTGACGGTTACCAGGCTGACGGGGCGCCCCTTCGAGGCCTTTTGTTCGCGGGACTTGTCGAAAGCCAGGTCCCGCCGGTCGCGGACGTTCAACTCGTACCGGTCGCCGTGGTGTTCCTGCTTCATGTGCGTTATTCCGCCAGGCAGGAGCCGCTTACTGTCGGGCTTCTCGAGGATGCGGAAGCCACAGCGTTCCTGGCGGTCGAGGAGCCAGGACATCTGGTGGACGGGTGTGAGGTGAGCAGTGCGCTTTCGCGGTTCGTCGTCCTTGCGCCTGATGTGGTGGACCGGATTGGCCGTCAGGCGGAACGCCCACGTGTCGCCCGCGGCAAGACGGTCCAGGAGTGGGCCGTAGGGCTTGCTCTGCCACCCGGGGGTGTCCGGATCGGCGGCCGCCGCCGGCCAGCCAGCCTGCTCGACAAGGTGGGTCAGATCGGGCCGGGCCGGGCTGACGATGTACAGCATCACCTCGGCGCGCGCGTTGTGGTCGAGGCGCCACAGCACGCGGGGAGCGTCGGGGGTTGAAGAGTCTGTGGGCAGGAGTCCGGGGAACGACGACATGACGGCCGCGTGCAGGACCTGAGGTGAGAAGAGCAGACGGCGGGCACCGGGGCGCGCGGTGTTCACTCGGAAGCGGGTCAGGAACATCGGGCGCTCTCTTCCTCCAGAGCATCGAACGGATCGTGCCGGGGCGCCGAGCGAGTGGGTGCGGCAGCCGGGTTGGGGACTTCCACGGTTGTGCTGAGGACGGTGCGCAGGGCGTGGCGGCGGTGTTCGGCGGCGAAGCTGAGGGGCTGGTCGCGCAGGACGTCCGCGTGGTGCTCGTGATCGTCGGCCTCGCGCAAAACGGCCAGCGACACGGTGGCATCGCGGCGGCGCTGCCTGCGGTACCAGGGCGCCGCCTGCCACGGCTCGTCCTGCAGGGCCTGGTGGAGGGAGGTGACGCTGGCGTGGAGAGCGAGTTCGATCGGTAGGGCGGGCGGGCAGGAGCGGCGGCCTAGGTAGGGCGCGTACACGGGTGCGCGCAGCGCGGCGTGCAGCGCGGCGAGGAGCGTGCGGTCGCCTTCGAGAGCGGCGACGAAGACGGCATCGGCGAGGTAGAAGCGCTCGGACAGCGGCATGGACTTGCCGGTGACGCCGTGGTGCGCGGTGTGGAAGTCCCGTACCCGAGTGCCGGGCTGGTCGATCCGTACGCCGAACCTCAGCGCCGCCAGCGGCTCCAGCCTCTCATCGTCCCCCCGTTCGATGCCGGCCGCGGCGGCGAGCATGCCGACGACGCCGCTCTTGGTCGGCGCGGACTCGGTCGTGCGGCGGGTGAAGCGGGCGGAGGCCCCCCAGGACTGCAGGGGGCCCGCAAGCCGCAGGGTGAGCACACTCATGCGGGCTTCTCCAGGCGCTCGGCAACGGCCTGGCCAACCGAGGCGACGAGCTCGCCGAGGTTCTCGGACTCGGTGCCGATCCCGCCCAGCCTCTGGGTGTTCGGGCCGACGCGCAGCACCCAGGTGAGGGTGGAGTCCTCGTCGCCGTAGGCGCGTTCGATGTCGGGGATGTATTCGGCCAGGCGCTCGGACGCCTCGCGAACGTGGCCGCCCTGGTCGCCGCGCACCGGATCCTCGAAGGCTGCGACGAAGCTGACGGGCCGGGTGGTGCGCAGCTTGACGATCACGGCGTCCGGCAGCGTGTGGTGCCCGAAAGTGTTGATCTTGCCGGTGGGCAGCGAGGCGACGAAGCCGTGGACGAAAGCCTCGACGGCCCGGCGGACCGGGTCGGTACGCGGCTCGTCCTCGCGCAGGCCCTGGCCGAGGTTGGCGGCGAGCTGGTGAACGCCGAGCGCTGCGTAGCGGTAGAGGGTGGCGGAGTTGAAGTCGACGGTGCCGATCATGCCGGCACCGGTCTCCTCGTCGGTGTTCTCGTCGTCGACGGCGGTGTAGTAGTCGGACTCGTTCTCGACACGGTGGACGCTGATGGCGTGAGCGACCTGGACGGCGGCGTCGACGTTGATGTCGGCGGCGTCGGCCACCATGCGGCCGAACAGGGCGATATCGACGGAGTGGCGGGTGTCGGCGATCTCCTTGGCCTTGTCCTTGCTCTTCTTGTCCTTCAGGTACGCCGTGATATCGGCTGCGCCGTCGACGGCGAGGCGGGCCAGGCCCTCGAGTTGGCGGGCGCTGAGGAACACCAGGTACTTCGCCTCGGGCGCCGGGTCCGGCTCGGCTGCTTTGGCGGCCGTCGCCTTGCGCGTGGGAACGTCGGTCTTCAGGCCGGTAGCCTTCACAGTCTCGTCCGCGATCCGCAGCGCGGTCTCACGCGTGAGCGAGGGATCGAGGGCCGTGATCCGGCTGGCGACCGCCTCCACAATCTTCTTGGTCCGCACGCCGAGTTCGCTCGCGTCCAGCAGATGCTCGTCCTTGAAGTAGGTGCGGGTCGCCCGCTTCCAAGCCTGGCTGGAGACGCGGGCGCGCGGCACTCCCCCGTACACCGCCGTCTTCGGCGCGCCGGTGTCGTCGCGGTTGAGGTTGCTGGGCGGGACGGTCTGCAGGGCGTGCACGTCGAGGAAGATGCGGTTCACGAGGCGTCCTTGTCGGTGTCCGTGGTGGTGTCGGTATCTGCAGCAGGGCCGGCGGCAGAGGGCGGACCGCCGTCCTTGGGCTTGTCGTACCAGGCGTGGAAGGAACGGCCCCACTCCCTACGGACGGCGTCTGCGCCACCAGGCCACTGCCAGGTGTAGAGCTGCCCTGCGAGCAGCGCGTAGTCGAGCTCGATGTCCCCGCGGCGCAGCAGGACGACGATGTCGCGCAGCCGCTGGGCGAGGGCAGGCAGATCGGGGGCGGTGCCGGCGCGGACCAGGCGCTTGCGCAGGGGTTCGTCGATCTCGCCGGACTTCATCATCCGGCGTACGGCGGCTCCCAGGCCCCGGCGACGGTCCGACCGGTCGGCTTGGTACATGCCGGAGCGGCGGGACTGCTGGTGCAGGGCGTAGAGGGTGAGCGCGACGTGCAGGGCGTCCTCGGCCCGGACCAGTTCGCTCTCGCTCATCGGCCGAACGCCGTCCGGAGTTTGGTGCAGGGGACCGGTCTCGATCAGGGTCCACAGGTCGGGCAGCTGCCCGGCATCCCGGCCGGCGCCGCGCCGGAGTCGGGCGAGGGCCGCGACGGCGTGGGACTGGTCGGCGAGGTAGCCCCGCTGCAGGACGTCGATATGGTCGGCGGCAAGCCGGGCGACCCGCTCGCGCGGAGTGACAGGTGCGGTGACGGTGGTCATGCGGGTGCCTTCGCGGTGGTCTCGGGCGCCGGCGCTGCGTCCGCGACCGGCGGCATGTCGGTGGAGTCAGGGCGCCCCAGGCCCTTGTGCAGAGCGGCGCGGAACCACTTGCCGACGAGCGCGGAGTTGAGCCACTCAGTGCCGTGCTTGAGCTGTATGGTCCGGCCCTGCCAGGCCGCGTCCCCGGCCGCATCCATCAGCCGGTCACCGAGCCGGCCGACGATCTCGTACACCTGCTGCTGCCAGGCGGTGCGCTGCACGTACGGGTCGTCGGTGTCGGTGAGGCAGGCGAGCCAAGTGCGGTACGGGGCCTCGAGGAGGCCGTAGGCGAGATCCCGTGCGGCAGAGCGGGGCCCGTCGCTCTGGGTGCCGGCCGCGCGTCCCAGATTGGTGGCGAGGTCGCCGAGGGCATTGACCGCAAGGTCTGCATCGGCAACGGCTGCGACGGCCTGCTCGGCGTAGTGCCGGTCCTGCTTGTGGAGCAGGACGACAGCCATGGAGACGTGGTCATCGACGATCTCGTCGATGACGGATTGCTGGGTGCCGTACTGCGGACCGATCACCCTGGCCCGGATGAGGAATCCGCGTTCCAGTTCCCCTTCCGTCACCAGGCGGGCGATCCACTCCAGGACACCGGGCCGCAGATACTCTGCGGCCTCCGAGCCCTGCGAAGCTTCGCTCCGGTCGGCGATCAGTGAGGCGATCCCCCGCCACGCGGAGCGGGCCGGATCGTGTTCCCGCGGCAGGTAGGCCAGTGCCTCTCCGTGCTTCTTCTCCTGTGCCTTGCTGCGCCGCCAGGCAGTCATCGGCTCGACCGTATGTTTGTTGCGCGCGGTGAGGGGGTCGCCGTAGCCGAGAACAACGCCGTGCACGCCGTCGGCGTCGAAGTGGAGCCGCAGGCGGCGGGTCTGCCAGGTGTACAGGTCGCGTACGCCTGAGGGCTGGCGCTGCGGCATTGCCCCGGGGCTGCATACCTCGCGCCGCCAGGCCGGGCGGTCGTCGCCATCGAACCGCAGACCGCCGGTGTCGGCCGCGACCAGGTTGAGCAGCAGCGTCTCGCGCAGGGTGCGTCCCTCCGCGAACACTCCGCCGAGGTTGCCGGCCCAGCCGACGCCGAGCGGGTACACCTTGCCGCCCTTGACACGCTCATCGCCGACCGTGCCCGTCTTGATGCCGGAGGTGTCGTAGGCGTGGGCGTGGACGACCCAGCGGGCGGCCTCGGCGAAGGTGAGCCGGTCGACGGAGGGCATTCTCGAGCTGAAAAACGGCTCGCCGTTGGGGACGTCGGCGACGATCCGGTTGAGCGAGAACACTTCGTCCTTCGCCGTGCGTAATCCAGCGACCTGGAAGAACGGTGCGTGCGCGGCGAGCAGGTCGAACAGGCCACGGTGTTCGTCGAGGTAGGCAGCTACGGGAGCCAAGCACTCCTCGTCCACCCATAACTCCGCCCAGTGGTCGATGTCGCGTGGCCCGTCGAGGGCGTCGTGGGCCAGGGCGAGCAGCAGCCGTATCAGCGCGAACTCCTGGGTGGGCAGGTCCCCGACGACGCGGCGCAGACGGCCAGCCTGGTCGAAGACCTCCCGCAGCGAGAGGTCGTCCTGCGTGCCGTCCAGCCTGAGCACCGGAATCCACGGACGCGTGGTGAGCTCGAACGACAGCACGCCGCCGCCGCTGCTCTGGTCGGTTTCAGGCACGGGTCACCTCGAGACCATTGGACTGGCTGTAGTTGAGCTGGAACCCTGCCAGATGGGTCTGACAGTCCTCGTCGAGCGCGAGAATCAACTGGCCGGCGAGCCAGTGGCTGTCCTTCACCTGCCAGGCGCGAACGTGCAGTTCCTCGAGCTCGTCGATCGCCTGGTCCATGACGTCTGCGTAGCTGAACTGAATCGGCAGACGCAGCCCGCAGCTCGCCGCGGTGCGCGCCGCCAGGGTTGCCGGTACTTGGTCGGTGGGCAGCCCCAACCCTGCCAGCATGCGTCCCTTGCGGTCCGGTTCGAGCCACGGCACCGTGGCCAGGGTGCCGTCGGCCCGCCGCTGTACGACGACGACCTCCAGGCTCTCGCGGCTGTCGCGTACCTGAGCCTTGCCCGCAGGGGTGTCGTCCGCGTCGCCGACACCTGCCGCAACCCAGCCGAACAGCGGCCTGCCGGGCCTGGCGGCCGCATCGAGCCGGAAGGTCGCAGCCCGCTCGGCCTGGTCCGCGCGGTGCTCCTCGTGACGTGCGCGAGCGGCTTCGAGCGACTCGGCCCATTCGGCCGGGCCGTCGGGGCCGTCGGCGTAAGCGCGCTGCACCAGCGCACTGATGTCACTCGGCAGCCGCACCGGGCGCCGCGGGCCGTCGTTTCCGCCGTTGAGGTGCGGCAGCAGAGCGGCGGCGGAACGCAGCAGCGCATAGGCCCCGTACACGGCGACCGATCCGCGCACCGGTTCGGGAACGTCCTCAGTCCAGTCGACACCGGTGACCAGACAGCGCGCTGTGCGCAGCCGCTCAGGCCGGTCGGCCTGCCCTTCCCCGCCGCGCAGGTGGCGGTGGAGGCGCCCCATGCGCTGCAGCAGCAGGTCGACCGGGGCGAGGTCGGTGACCAACAGGTCGAAATCGACGTCGAGGGACTGCTCGGCGACCTGGCTGGCGACGACGATGTGCGCTCCTGCGGGCCGGCCCTCGGCCTTGCCAGGCGGCCCGAAGCGCCGGAGCAGGTCTGCGTCCTTGGCGGCCCGGTCGACGTCGATGAAGCAGGAATGGGCGACGGTCACGATCGTGTCGCCGAACCTCTGCCGCAGCACCGCGGCCGCTTGAAGAACCCGGCGGACGGTGTTGCGCACGACGAGGACGCAACCGCCGCCTGCGAGTTCGGTCTCCAGCCGGTCGGCCAGGATGTCCAGGTCGTCCTCGAGGCGCTCCAGCTCGACGTCGGTGGTGCGGGCGGATGCCGCCGGGTACCGCATGACGGGAGTACCACCAGGCGTGACGGCCGTCAGGAGCGGATAGTCGCCGGCCGCGGCGACGGCGTCGAACGCTGCCGCGGCCCCACCGGTCGCCTTGCCCGCGTACGCCTCTGCCAGCTCCCGCCGCCGGGCCGCAGGCAGCGTCGCAGACAGCACGACCACGGGCACCCGGTAGGCACCCAGCCACGACAGCACCCGGTCGAGGTAGACGCTCATGTACGTGTCGTAGGCATGCGCCTCGTCGATGACGACGACCTTGCTGGCGACCGCGAGGTGGCGGAGCGCCAAATGCCGGCTTTTCAGGCCGGCGAACAGCAGCTGGTCGATGGTGCCCGCGACGAAAGACGACAGCATCGCCTTCTTGCGTCCGCGCAGCCAGGCGTGGGCGACAAGCTCAGCCGGAGCGGCACGGGTGCTGTCCGAGGGCCGCCGCCGGGCCGACGGCGGTGCGTCCACGTCAACGGCGGCAATGCGGCCACCGCGGCGTATGAGGCCGGCGAAATCCTCGTTGAGAGCTGCCTTGGAGTGCGCGAGAAGAACGGAGTGGCGTGCCCCCTCCTCGGCGGGCAGCCGCTCCAGCCAGTCCAGCAAGCGGGGAAACATCGCGTTGCCGGTGGCCATCGTCGGCAGCGCGAAAAACACGCCGCCCGCACCGGAACGGGCGGCGAAGATCTCGGCGGCGGCCAGCGCGGCCTCGGTCTTCCCCTCCCCCATCGGCGCCTCGACGATCACCAGGCCTGGCTCGTCCATCCCCCGTGCGAGTCCGACGGCCGCTTCCTGCACCGGCCGGACCCGCGCACCCGACGGCAGACCGAACCGAGACTCGAACAGCTCCTGCGCGTCTCCGACCAGTTCCCTCGGGATCCATTGCGCGGGCAGGTCCAACCCCTGCCACGCGGCGGCCACACGCTCCTCGCTGCTGCGGCGCACGTCCTCGGGGAAGTACGGGAACAGGTCCGGATTGCTGGCGATCCAGTCAGAGACGATGACCAGCGCCGTGAGCAACACCTGGACGGGCTGCGGCAGTTTCACCACCCGCCACTGACCGAGCCGGTCCCGCACCCCGTACTCGTCCGCGCAGGCGTCGAGCAGTTCCTCCTGCACCCGCCGCCACACCGCACGGCTCTCCCCGGGGGTGCGCAGCAGATGCTCATGCTTGTGCACAGCCAAGATCTGCCCGTGCTCCGGAGGCACGCCGTGATGGCCGCCCACAATGACCGTGAACTGTCCGGTCTGCTTCACCGTCCAGCCATGACGTTCCTCGAGCCACTCCCCCAGCAGCACCTGACCGGCCAGTCCGTGTGGCGCAATCCTGCGGTCCGGGCCCATCGCCTTGGGTGAGCGCATCTCGAGGCCCTGGCCGCGCATTCGGTCAGCGAGCTGGTCGACCTGACAAGCGAACGCCGGCGTCGCCTTCCCGATGTCATGCACCGCCGCCAGCCACACCGCAAGACGCCGGGCATCGGGCGCACCGCCCGGCAGCGCCCCGGCGATCAACCGCTGAACGTTCACCGGTAACCATGAGTCCCATAACAGGCCTGCCACGGCGGCGCTGTCCTCCATGTGCCGCCATAGCGGCAGCCACCCATCAGACTGCCTGTCGTGCTTGGCCCACACCGTCAGCACCGGTCCGTCAAGCCTGCCTCTGAGCCCTGAGCGGGACTCCCCCTCACCCGTCATGCCAGATGAATACATGGAAAACACAGCTCTGGACGCCTATATGAGAAAAACCCAGAAGTCAGCCCGCGCTCTTGAGACAGATGCCGACTAGCATGCGGACGGCCTCGTATAGTGACCGCTTTGCCTTGCACCCTCGGCGATGCCGACAGAACATTGAGGGCTTTATGGGCGATTTGCCGGACTCAATGAAACTGTGCGAAACCCGCATGCCCCCGCGATGAAACTGCAGGTCACGCAGCCTGCTCCCCGCACCCGCGGGGATGGTCCCTGAGCCCGGAGGGGACCATGGCCGACCGGCAACTGCTCCCCGCACCCGCGGGGATGGTCCCGACGGCCCACGGCTTGCCGATCCGGCCGGAAACTGCTCCCCGCACCCGCGGGGATGGTCCCGGTCAGGCCCTCGTCGCGGAGGGCCTTGAGTACTGCTCCCCGCACCCGCGGGGATGGTCCCACGGCCGGCTTCTTCGGCGCCGCAGCTGTCGGCTGCTCCCCGCACCCGCGGGGATGGTCCCGGCGACGGCGCCGAGGATGTGGAAGAACATCTGCTCCCCGCACCCGCGGGGATGGTCCCACCGGAAGGTGCGTGAAGTACCTTCCGACGAGCTGCTCCCCGCACCCGCGGGGATGGTCCCCGCACCTCGCTGTGCGGGCCGGAGCACACCAGCTGCTCCCCGCACCCGCGGGGATGGTCCCTCGGCGAACATGTCGATCGGCGACTCGACCGTCTGCTCCCCGCACCCGCGGGGATGGTCCCTCCGGAGAGGTGGCGTCCACATGACAGATGAGCTGCTCCCCGCACCCGCGGGGATGGTCCCACCAAGGAGGGCGTCGCCAGCGCCGAGGCCGGCTGCTCCCCGCACCCGCGGGGATGGTCCCGACCGGCACACCGATCTGTACCGACAGCGGGTCTGCTCCCCGCACCCGCGGGGATGGTCCCTCCGGTCAATGCGGTGACGAACGCGCCGTTCTCTGCTCCCCGCACCCGCGGGGATGGTCCCACGAACGCCTTCGAGCCTGGCGAGGACTCGGTCTGCTCCCCGCACCCGCGGGGATGGTCCCTACATGAACCGCCTGGGCCGCTGGGCGAACCAGCTGCTCCCCGCACCCGCAGGGATGGTCCCTAGCCCCGAAACGGGCAGAGTTGGGCCCTGACCTGCTCCCCGCACCCGCGGGGATGGTCCCTCGGAGAAGAAGCATCACCCGCCGCCACCGGACTGCTCCCCGCACCCGCGGGGATGGTCCCGCGACCAGGGGGCCGGAGCCACGCTTCACGCCCTGCTCCCCGCACCCGCGGGGATGGTCCCCCAGCGGATGTGTGCGGCCGTCAGGCGGGGCGCTGCTCCCCGCACCCGCGGGGATGTTCCCGACTTGCGCGACGTGCTGCCGGAGTTGGGCCACTGCTCCCCGCACCCGCGGGGATGGTCCCGGTCGGGAACCGCGCCTACTACGCCCGCTGGGCTGCTCCCCGCACCCGCGGGGATGGTCCCTCCCATGATTTGCGGCTGACTTGGATGGCGCGCTGCTCCCCGCACCCGCGGGGATGGTCCCGTGGAGCAAGGACGGCCGGTCCGTCATCCTGTCTGCTCCCCGCACCCGCGGGGATGGTCCCGACGACCCGATCGGCGCCCTCACGGTCGGCGGCGACGAGCTGCTCCCCGCACCCGCGGGGATGGTCCGCTCCCGCCATCCGCCCGGCATTCCTACCGGGCTGCTCCCCGCACCCGCGGGGATGGTCCGCTCCCGCCATCCGCCCGGCATTCCTACCGGGCTGCTCCCCGCACCCGCGGGGATGGTCCCGGCCACGTCACGCCGGAGACCATCACCGAGCTCTGCTCCCCGCACCCGCGGGGATGGTCCCCCGTCCATCGACCGGGAAGAGGCGCCCGGCATCTGCTCCCCGCACCCGCGGGGATGGTCCCTGGAACGACCGGATCAGGGTCTGGGTCAACGGCTGCTCCCCGCACCCGCGGGGATGGTCCCAGGCCTTACGATGATCGCTTTGCACTGCTGCAGCCTCAGGGATCGAGCAACAACCACGAGGAACTCATGGGCGATTTGCCGGAGTCGGTGAAAGTGTGCGGAATCCTGCACTCCACGCGACAGACCCGCAGGTCACGCAGACTGCTCCCCGCACCCGCGGGGATGGTCCCGCCCGCGCCCTGGCCGCAGCCGATGCCCGGCACTGCTCCCCGCACCCGCGGGGATGGTCCCTGGCCGGCGTGGGAGGTCAGTGCCGGGGCGCTCTGCTCCCCGCACCCGCGGGGATGGTCCCGGCGACGAAGACGACTGACTGAGGGAGGGCGGACTGCTCCCCGCACCCGCGGGGATGGTCCCTTCCTCCAGTGCTGCGCCTGCGGCATCAAGGCCTGCTCCCCGCACCCGCGGGGATGGTCCCTGCTGGCCCTTGGTCATTTCCGTCTCCCCTGTCTGCTCCCCGCACCCGCGGGGATGGTCCCTCGACCCGGCCCAGGCGATCGAAGGCACCGCCCTGCTCCCCGCACCCGCGGGGATGGTCCCCGCTCAAGGAACGCCCCAAGATCCAGGCGAAGCTGCTCCCCGCACCCGCGGGGATGGTCCCGCGCTACTCGCAGCGGCCCTGCCAAGCAGGTACTGCTCCCCGCACCCGCGGGGATGGTCCCGTGCCAGGCCCACCAGTTAGCTGCGCAACCCCCTGCTCCCCGCACCCGCGGGGATGGTCCCTCCCATGATTTGCGGCTGACTTGGATGGCGCGCTGCTCCCCGCACCCGCGGGGATGGTCCCGTGGAGCAAGGACGGCCGGTCCGTCATCCTGTCTGCTCCCCGCACCCGCGGGGATGGTCCCGACGACCCGATCGGCGCCCTCACGGTCGGCGGCGACGAGCTGCTCCCCGCACCCGCGGGGATGGTCCGCTCCCGCCATCCGCCCGGCATTCCTACCGGGCTGCTCCCCGCACCCGCGGGGATGGTCCGCTCCCGCCATCCGCCCGGCATTCCTACCGGGCTGCTCCCCGCACCCGCGGGGATGGTCCCGGCCACGTCACGCCGGAGACCATCACCGAGCTCTGCTCCCCGCACCCGCGGGGATGGTCCCCCGTCCATCGACCGGGAAGAGGCGCCCGGCATCTGCTCCCCGCACCCGCGGGGATGGTCCCTGGAACGACCGGATCAGGGTCTGGGTCAACGGCTGCTCCCCGCACCCGCGGGGATGGTCCCAGGCCTTACGATGATCGCTTTGCACTGCTGCAGCCTCAGGGATCGAGCAACAACCACGAGGAACTCATGGGCGATTTGCCGGAGTCGGTGAAAGTGTGCGGAATCCTGCACTCCACGCGACAGACCCGCAGGTCACGCAGACTGCTCCCCGCACCCGCGGGGATGGTCCCACCGAAAACAGCAGGAAGGGGGAAAGTCTTGACTGCTCCCCGCACCCGCGGGGATGGTCCCGCCCGCGCCCTGGCCGCAGCCGATGCCCGGCACTGCTCCCCGCACCCGCGGGGATGGTCCAGCTTGAGCGCGCCTTCGATGGCGATTCGCCGGCTGCTCCCCGCACCCGCGGGGATGGTCCCTCGACCCGGCCCAGGCGATCGAAGGCACCGCCCTGCTCCCCGCACCCGCGGGGATGGTCCCTTCCAGGGCACCGCCTTCTTCGACGCCGAAGACTGCTCCCCGCACCTGCGGGGATGGTCCCGGTTCCTGCCGATCGCTCGCACGGCGATCGGTCTGCTCCCCGCACCCGCGGGGATGGTCCCATCGACACATGGTCGGGACGGGATGCGGAGCCCTGCTCCCCGCACCCGCGGGGATGTCCCCCACCTGGCTGAGAAGCTGTCGAAGTGGGCGTTGACCCTGGTGAAGCCGTCCCGCAGTTCGCGGCACAGCGCGGCCTGGCCCTCGATGGCGGCGGCGAAGTTACCGCCGGTCTGCACCTGCAGAGCCTCGGCACCGCCGCTACTGCCGGGCGATTCCGGCCGGGTCGATCTCGAACCGGAACGGGAGGTCAACCCGGGTCAACGCGCCCGCGAGAGCAGTGATCCGCTCGACGTACCGTCCGTTCTCCAGTTCGCCGACGACGAGCCGCGGCGACGGATCGAACTCCAGCCGCCAGTACGAAGGAATGCCCGCCTCGGCATAGAGCAGGGGCTTGAGACGCCGGTCCATGGTCTTGTTTCCTGGGGAGACCAGCTCGACCACGAGCTGAACCGCCTCGGCGTCGATACTGACACTGTCCTCCACGGTCGCGCCCGCATCGGCCACCACAACGTCCGGCACCACCAGCCCGGACGGCAGCGTGACATTGATGGCCTCAAACACCTCGACCGGAGCGCCGACGGCGCGGGCCGCCGCATCCAGTGCAACATGCAGCCGGAACGACGCCCGCTGATGACGCAGGCCGGGAGCAGGGGACATCACGAGGGATTCCCCCAGCAACTCGTAGCGGACCCGGCGGTCCTCGGGCAGCGCGAGAACGTCCGCAGCACTCCACGGCCCCTCATGATCAAACTCAATCGCCGCAACGCTCATCCCTCTCACCTCCGCTCAACACTCCCCATTGTGTACCGGGCCGAGAGTCCGTGTCTCTTCCCTTGCCCCAGCGCCCCGGCGCGCCGCGAGCGGGCACGGTGGCCGCCCGGCATCACCCCGTGCGCGCCCGCGGGGATGGTCCCGCACGGATCGTTTCCATTGACTGGACAATGACCTGCTCCCCGCACCCGCAGGGATGGTCCCCAGCAGAGTACGATCCGGCCGGCTCAGGAACTCTGCTCCCCGCACCCGCGGGGATGGTCCCGACTTGCTGCGCCTCTTCATGATGTCGATGACCTGCTCCCCGCACCTGCGGGGATGGTCCCGCCGAGTGGGAGAAGGCCGCGTCCCTGGAACTCTGCTCCCCGCACCCGCGGGGATGGTCCCGCGTACGCCACCTATCCCGGCATCACCCGCGGCTGCTCCCCGCACCCGCGGGGATGGTCCTACGCCGGCGTCGTCTTCGACCTCCGCCTCCAACTGCACCCGCGGGGATGGTCCCGCGGTGCTCACCGGCGGAACGTGGTTCCTGATCTGCTCCCCGCACCCGCGGGGATGGTCCCGTGCCGAAAGCCAAGTGGCCCGGGCTGGTCGACTGCTCCCCGCACCCGCGGGGATGGTCCCATCCGCGTACACATGGGATTTCGGGGTCTGGTCTGCTCCCCGCACCCGCGGGGATGGTCCCGTGCCGAAAGCCAAGTGGCCCGGGCTGGTCGACTGCTCCCCGCACCCGCGGGGATGGTCCCAGCACACCCCGCAGGTCACCGCGAGCAACGCCTGCTCCCCGCACCCGCGGGGATGGTCCCGACGCCTGCGCGATCTGCGGCGTCTGGTCGTGCTGCTCCCCGCACCCGCGGGGATGGGCCCGAGAAGCTTCAGCGGGTGATCGACAAGCAGACCTGTTCCCCGCACTCGCGGGGATGGTCCCTCCTGGGAGCCCAGACCGGCATGATGAGCAGCCTGCTCCCCGCACCCGCGGGGATGGTCCCACGGCCGGCGCGCAGCTGCGTAGCGCCGTCGACTGCTCCCCGCACCCGCGGGGATGGTCCCGACCTACCTTCCATATAGCTGGACCGACCAGACTGCTCCCCGCACCCGCGGGGATGGTCGGCTCACCGACGAAATCCGTGTGGTGACGGAATGCAGGCCGGGCATGGGAACAGCGATCAGGTGGGTCTGTCTACCGCTTGACGCGGCCGCGGATGGCGAGGGCGGCGAGGCCGAGCAGGACGGGTTCGGCCAGCCGGGATGCCATCTCGGTGTAGGTGCCGGCGGTGGTGAGGTCCTGGCCGGAGGAGCGGAAGACGACCGAGTTCACCACGACCCGCAGAGACTTCTCCCACCGTTCGGAGGTAAGCCGGGAGCGGAGCGGTCCGGTGGGATTGACCGGGTCGGGGTTGTCTGTGATCAGTGAGATGTCCTGACCGGTCAGCCGTCCGGTGGTGGCGGGCTTCGGGTCGTCCAGCGGTAGCCCCCACAGCATCATGATCAGTACGGTGGACGCCATGGCGCCGAGCAGCCAGCCCAATGCGCGCGAGGCCCGCAGACCGTAGCCGGACATCGCCCAATACAGGGCGAGCAGCGTGCGCTCGGCGCGGGGCCGCTTGTGGTCGTGGCGGCGCATCTCCATCTCGCCCCAGTAGAAGTCCGCCGCATCCGGCTCATTCTTGCTGTCCTCAAAGGACTTCCGTAGCTGCCGGTACACCGGCGCCAGCCCCGCGGGCTCGACGACTTCCACCCCGTCCGGCGCTGTCATCCACCCGGTCCATCCCTGGTTCTGGCGCCAGTGCTGTTCCTCGGCCAGCGTTCGGCGTGCGGTCCAACGCACCAGGCGCAGTCCACGGCGATGCAGGCCGGAAGGGGCCGGTGCGAAGGGGCAGTCCCCTTCCAGCCTCAGCTGGTCCAGGTGCACGGTGCCGGACAGCATGCAGGTGCTGAGGTCGACGTTGTGGAGCACCAGATGCGCCGCGTCCGCCCCCCGCAGGGACGCTATGCGCAGCCCTGGATCACTATTGGC
Organism: Streptomyces sp. NBC_01210; assembly: GCF_036010325.1. Taxonomy (GTDB): domain Bacteria; phylum Actinomycetota; class Actinomycetes; order Streptomycetales; family Streptomycetaceae; genus Streptomyces. Next base: position 59,040 of record NZ_CP108550.1, read on the forward strand.
CAGCTCCCCCTCCGCCATGGCTCTTCCGGACTGATGGAAGGCGGCGGCCTGCGCGGTGACGCTCAGCGGATACTCGACCACCGCATCGCTCAGGTCAACAGCGGCGTATCTCAGCCGGAGGGCGGCGGTGGAATCCCACCTGGTTCGCTCGCACACCAGGCGGGTTGCTGCGGCCTCGATAGTCACAGGGCCGCCGAACCGTGCTGCCGTAAGTACGAGAGCTCCTTGGCAGACCAGAGGGCCCAGGAGCGACTCCTTCTCGAACTGCGCGCCGCCGAACTGGGCGGTGCCGGAGACCTGCGCCCCAGCGAACTGGGCCTCGCCGGAGAACTGCGCCCCAGCGAAATCAGCGGGGCCGGATAACTGTGCTTTGTAGAACCGGGCGTCGCCGGAAAACTGCGCCCCAGCGAACCGGGCGTCGCCAGAGAACTGCGCCCCGCCGAACTCGGTGTCGGAGAACTGCGCCCCGCCGAACTCGGTGTCGGAGAACTGCGCCCCGTCGAACCGGGCGGTGCCGAAGAACTGCGCCCCGTCGAACCGGGTCTCGGCAAGGCGGGACTGCCCGGTGGCGGTATCGCGCAGCGCGTCCAAGAGTTGCCGCAGCAGGCTCTCAGAGAAGGGAGTGCCGCGGAGATCGAGGTAGCCGCGAGGGCCCAGGTAGCCGAGGTAACGATCCCGATCGGCTTCCCTGAGGTGAGCCAGGCACTCGGGGTACGGCTCTATCTGACGACCGCGGCACCCAACTGGGTCGCCGTGCCACGCGCCGGTTGCGCAGTGCGGCCAGGGCGGCGGGTCAGACGAGGAAGGCGGTGTACCGGTGGGCGTCATGTCCGCTGGGACGCCTCTGTCCGAGGACTGGTTGCCGCGGGCGGTCTGCCACAATCAATCCGCATGGCCCGGTCACCCGATCACCCGAGTGATTCGCGCGCCGCTCAGCTGCAGCACCGATACCGCCAGCGTTTCAGGGAATTTGGCGGCATCAACGCGGGATCCCCGAGGGCGCTTCACGATCTGCCCCGTGTTGATCTCGCCAAGCCGGATCGGGGGCCGCTTCGGACGGGGCTTCCTGGCGGACTTCTTCACCACTCTCGAAGTCTTCGCGTCCAGCCGGTTCCCAATCTGGGAACTACCACGGACCACCCAGACCGACGACGCTAACGGACGGAAGTTCACACGGGAACCCTCACGCTTCAGCGCGGGAGCTCCACACAGCTCGGGTCACGTTTCCGCAGGTCAGAGAATTCCGTCGGTAGCCCATGGTCCCAGACCACCGGGCTCGACCGTGCGCGAGTCGACCTGCTCCCCGCACCCGCGGGGATGGTCCCATCTGGAAGGGCTAGGTTGGCGCCTACGAGGGCTGCTCCCCGCACCCGCGAGGACGTTCCCATTTCGTACGGCTCGGTCTCGGCCAGCGCTGGCTGCTCCCCGCACCGGGATGGTCCCCTCAAGGTGCTGCTGCTCGTCTAGAGCGTGCTCTGCTCCCCGCACCCGCGGGGATGGTCCCTCCAGGTTGAAGTCGTTCCGGTTCTCGCCAAGCTGCTCCCCGCACCCGCGGGGATGGTCCCCCGGCGCTCGAACCCGGCGACGTGATCCGCGTCTGCTCCCCGCACCCGCGGGGATGGTCCCGACGTCCCGGACACTCAGACGTACGGCGCCGGCTGCTCCCCGCACCCGCGGGGATGGTCCGACGGTGGGCTTGTCGTCTCGCACGAACGTCCGCTGCTCCCGCACCCGCGGGGATGGTCCCGACCGCACCGTTTCCACCGAACCGGAGCTGGCCTGCTCCCCGCACCCGCGGGGATGGTCCCTCGGAGAGCGCGCCCGCCAGTCGGATCCGGCACTGCTCCCCGCACCCGCGGGGATGGTCCCATGCGGAGTTCGGTGGCGTAGGTGTGGGAGCTCTGCTCCCCGCACCCGCGGGGATGGTCCCGTGCCGGTGGTCAAGTCGTAGTGGACGTGGGCCTGCTCCCCGCACCCGCGGGGATGGTCCCCTGATCCCAGGCCCGATCGCAGACGCCCTCGGCTGCTCCCCGCACCCGCGGGGATGGTCCCTGGGCCTCCTGGTCCTGCGGGTTCTGGGAGTCCTGCTCCCCGCACCCGCGGGGATGGTCCCCGGTCGTGGAGCTCCGCCGCACCACGCAGACCCTGCTCCCCGCACCCGCGGGGATGGTCCCGCGCTGGGCTCGCCCGCGCTCGGCGCCGTGGTCTGCTCCCCGCGCCCGCGGGGATGGTCCCTGGGACATCAAGATCAGCCTGTGCTCGGCCCGCTGCTCCTCGCACTCGCGGGGATGGTCCCGACTGCGACCCGTCCCGCACCCCGGCCTGTAACTGCTCCCCGCACCTGCAGGGATGGTCCCCACCCGACGCTTCACGAAGCTACGTCCTCGCTCAGCGGCTGCGCGGCGAGCTGCGCCAGGTGCGCCGACCAGTCGCCGGTCCGTTCCGGCTGCGCCACGGCGGGGGTGGCCTCACCGGTGAAGCCACCGAGCTCGGTGAGCTCGGTACGGCAGGGCTTGCACAATCCGTCCTCGAGGGCCGGGCCGGTCAGGAAGATGCGGCACCCGCACTCGCCGCAGGACCCGCGCGGCGGACCCTCCAGTTCACGCGGTGCCGGCAGCGAAGCGGCTCCCCCGTTGATGGCCCGCTGGAGTTCGTAATCCGGGCAAGTCCCCGTCGGGCCGGGCTTGCTGCCGTGATCGGGGCACAGGCCCCGATCGATGTGCTGAGCCCGCCGGCGGGCGGCGAACTTATCGGCGACGACTTCGGCGCACACCGCGCAGCGCTCGCCGTTCGACCAGCGCACCCCTGACTCGCAGTCCAGGTGCCCGCAGCCCCAACGCGGCAACGCCACCCCGAGCAGCCACCAACCCGGGTCACGGATCTCCGAGGCCATCACCTTGGCGAACCGGGCGGTCAGCCGGTAGTGCAGCCGCTCAGCGTCCATCCCCCCCGCCAGCTGACGGCCGACCTCCCGGGCGATCTTCCGCTCCACGAACGGGTTGCCCACCCGTGCCATCAGCCAGCGCACCGGCTCCAGCACAGCATGGATCTGAGCGTCGAAGGTCAGCTGCGGTCCGGTGTACGACGACCGCGCCGACCCCCCGCCGCTGCGGCGCTTTTCGTCGTTCGGCTTCGAGGGGGAGGGATGGGTCTTCTCATCCGCGCGCAGCGCGAGACCACCCGGCGCATTTGGACGCGCCTTCGCGTCAGCCGGATGTTCCACAGCCTCTACCACCAGTACCTCGCCTACGGCGGATGAGAAAAGCGCGCGCTCGTCATCAGGTGAGTCAGTCCTAGGTGATTCCCTATTCGCGAGGGATCCCTCACCAACTTGGGAACCCGATCCCTCATCAACTTGGGAACTACCCGAGCCGTCCGCAGCGTCGTCGACGGGATCCTGCGGGCACTCCTGGGCCGTCTCCGGTGCCGCGTCCGCGACCGGTTCGCAGACCGCCCCGGCGGCCGTCGGGGCGATGTCGTGGGCGATAAACCGGTGCCGCCCCTGCCTGCCCGCCCGCCGCTGCACCGTCACCCAGAAAGCGGCCTCCAGCTCATCCACGACCTTCCCGGCCGCCGTCACCGTGATGGGCCGCCCGGCCTTCTTGCCCGAGTAGTGCAGCAAGTAGCCGGCCAACTCGCTCTCGGTCAGCGCGATGCCCATCTGCTCCGCGTACGCCATGACCGCGTACGCGCGCAGTTGCCGGGGCGTGAGGTCCTCCGCGGCCGCCACCGGCAGCCACACGAACGCCTCCGCACGCTTCACCGGCCGCGTCCGGCGCACCGCCGACGTGCCACGGCCGCCCCGCAACGTCCGGCGCACCGACGCCAGCTCGATCACGCCGTCCGGCGCCGGGCGCGACAGCAGGGTGAGGCCGCGCTCCACCGAAGACGTCGACAGCCCCAGGTACGAGGCGATCGTCGACGCCTTCGCCTGGCATCCTTCCGGCCGCGCCCCGAGCGCCTTCACCTTCACATACACGCTCAGCGCGACATCGGCGTAGGCCGCCGACGACACCAGCCGCATCGGCACCTTCACCCGCTGCCGGCGAACCGGCGCATCAGAAGCCGGCAGAGCATCGTCCGAATGGCGGCGTGGCCGTGGCAGGTGGCCCTGGGAGCTACCAGGATCGTGCATATAGGGCGAAGGGTGAGTATGGGGCGGTGCATGATCAGGAAATGCCTCACTTGCTGGCCGCAGAGTCGGCAGATTCTGCGCCATTCGGGCATCGGGGAGCTGGAAAATGGCAGCGCGATGCTGCACCATGACTCTCGTGCTCCTTCATCTGGAGGAGGACATGAAAAAGGCACCTTTGGCGCCACTGCTGGGGAGCAGTAATCGACCTGTTCGAAGCCGGACGGCAATCCGGGTCGAACAACTCCTCCGGGAGGCCTCACAAGCCTCACGGAGAGCACATCGGGCGCTGGGCCTTGGTGACGGCTAATCACCAGGGGCCGACTGGCCCGGGCGGCGCGGACCGCGCCGCCTCACAGGACTACGTCAAACCAACCTCCTGAGCCTCGACAGAGTTGCGTCCCGATACGGGGACAGAACGAGAGCACCCCACCGGAGCGACGCATACGCATCGCTTCCACGGTGGGGTGCTGTGTGTCCGCAAGCAGGAACGGGTACCCTGCATCTTGCGTCCGCCTTTCTTTGCCAAAGGTGGTTCGCCGGACCGGGGGACTCCCCCGGTCGAGAGCCCCGGGACTTGCCTAAGGTCCGCGGGGCTTTTTTCTATGAAGAAATAGATCAAGTCCGACGACACCCTACTCCCCCGAACAGTCACGTGTGTACGGCTGATGACAACGTGTCGGACCCATGATTGATAGCGCCTCACCATCGCGATCGACTCCATTTCGGGGGCGCGAGGCCTCACTTCCGCTCACCCGATCACACGCAGACCATCCAGCGAAGGCGCTGCCGCAGAAACGACGCTCGTGTCCCGGGAGGCGGGAGACAATCTTCTTCTGTGTCCCACCACGCGGTGGGCCCCCTACCGGAACCCCTAGCTCGTTAGGGTCATTGGCATGGCCCGCCTCGCACTCTTCGACCTGGACAGCACCCTGGCGGCTACCACCAACGCCATACCGACGTCTGCCACGCCCACGGCGTCGGACCCGAGATCGGGCAGTGGATGCTCACCAAGTTCGCCGACCGCGCCAACGCCGCCGACTTCGGCTAGTTGGCCAGCCCCGTCCGGCCGTCCCAATCAGGGCTGCCATTCATGTGCAAGAACGGAGTACAGGACGCTGTCTCTCCAGGCCCCGTTGGTGAAGACGTGGTCGCGAAGGACGCCTTCTCGAGTGAAGCCGAGCTTCTCCACCATGGTGATGGAGGCCGCGTTCTCAGGACCGATCGCCGCGCTGATTCGGTGCAGGCCGAGCTCGGCGAAGGCATATGTGGTGAGGGTGCGTGCCGCGTCCGTGGCGTAGCCGCGGCCCCACTCCTCTGCCGCGACTGCGTACCCCAGCTTGCCGGCCTGCACGCCGCCGAATCCGATTCGGGCGAAGCCAATGACCCTGTCGTTATCGCGCTTCGTCACCGCCAGGTAGTACTCGGTCCGCGGCTCGTGCTGAGCGCGCTCGACCGCGCCTTCAATCATGTCGATGGCCTGGTCACGGCTGCGGCTGTCGAAGGACAGCCAGGCGGTGACCTTGTTGTCACCGATGATGCCCAAGACGTCATCCACGTCGCCCGGAGTGAACTCGCGCAGTACGACCTTGTCGCCGACGATTCGGATCGGATACGTCAACGGAGAGCTCCTAGCGGGGCAGGGACTTGAGTGGTGTGCGGGTGAAGAGCTCGATCTGCTCCTGCAGATCGACGCCAGCCTCAGCGAGGGGCGAGTCACGCAGCGCGCGGTGCACGCGTTCCGCGCAGTGGACGATGCCGTTAATGCGCTGTTCGGGTGCGAGTTCGAGCACGGGCGCGACGGCTTCGGTGGCTCCCTCTAGCTCGCCTGCCTGGATGCGCGCGATGGCCAAGGCACTGCGAGAACCTGCTTGGTCACCGAACGCCCACTCCGGGGAGGAACTGTCCTCATAGGCGTCGACTGCACGTGCCGCGTAGTCGCTCGTGATGGTGGTCTGCGACGGAAGCCACGAGAGCGCTTCGGCTGCGTAGTAGATCTGGCGTGTCCGGCCGAAACTGCAGAGCCCGCCCAGCTCGTCGACCTCGTCCTCCTGGAGGCTGTCCCATGCGTGCTCGGCACGGTCAATGGCGGCTCGCGCCGCGTTTGCGTTGCCGAGGGCTGCCCACGCCCGGGCCTCGTTCATCGGCAACCACACGCTCGAGGTGTTGGTGTTAGCGAACTCCGCGCCCGACTGGGCGTAACGGACAGACTCCCGGGTCCGGCCCGCCCAGTACGAGACGAGGGACTGAATGCCTCGGATCCAGGCCCGTAGACCGTCGTGATCCGCGTTGTCTGCGCAGACGAACGCGGTCCGAGCCTGGGTGAGTGCCGCATGCGGGTCGGCGAGGTCGTGCGACGCCTTCGCGAGCAGGCCCCCGGTCGCTCCGGCCAGGAAGTAGAGCTGCCTTGCTTGCGCCGGGCGACGCTGCTGTTCGAGCAGCGCGAATACGGTGTCCTGAGTGGTAATCAGGTCAGGCAGCAGCTCTGACAGCGGCCGCTGCGGATAGTCCGTCGCCAGGCGCTGGACATCCGCGTGTACCTGCTCCATCACGTCAGACGTAAGGTCGGTCTGGCCTGCCGCGAGGGCAAAGCTCTTGGCCCGCCGTGCTGCCATCTCGATCAGCTCCTTGTCCGCAGTGGGCTTGCCCGTGGTCAGGACTAGCCCGGTGGATTCGTCCACCGCCGACAGGACTCCGCCGTCCCAAGGGGCGAGGAGCTCGTTCAGCGGCTTGCCGAACAGCGCTTGCAGGACACGGCGCATAACCGGGGTGGTGCTGGTTCGCTCTCCGCTGGCCAGCCGACGCAGATGCCGAGTGCTCAAGGTGACATCCTCACCCAGCTGCTCAGCAAGCCGCCCAAAGTCTCGGACGATCTCGTCGTACGTACGTGGCTGCTGGCGTAACAGGAACTCCAGAACGGTGCGTGGATCTCCCTGGTTCGCGTTGCCGGCCACCGGTCCTCCCCGAGTCACGAAATCGTGCTCTGCGCTGTCAGTGTCCTTCCGGGACGACGCGAAATCAGCAGAGCAAGGGCCCTGGTCCGGCAGCGGTCCGCTTCATGTCCTGGACTGGTCCGGGACCGGGCCGCCGTGGGACCTCGTTTGGTCATGCTCCCTCATCACACGGTTGTGATCAGCAAATTCCGCCGATCCGATGCCGAGCTGATGAGGGGGCTGGCCGCCATGACCGACAAGCGCCACCTGGTGACCGACGCGCACGGCCGATCTCTCGACCTCACCAACAGCCAAGCACCCGCCGTCCCGTGGGCCACGCATCACCAGACACGGACACGGAGGCGCCGCACCGGCGTTGCCGTCAGCATCGCCGCGGTGCTGGCCGGAGGACTGGTCTTATCGGTGCTGCTGATAGTGATTCGGGACATCGCCACGACGGTGGCAAGCACCAGCGTCACCGGCCTGCTCCTGCGAGCCCTTCTGACTTCGTCCGGCAAGCGAGAGCGGTGAGAGCGGTGGCTTTTGTGCGGAGCTGGCGGAACAGCCCGGTGTGCGGCACGAGCGGTTCTGCCCTGCCGCCGCACACCGGGCTGTGGGATGGGGCATCAGGCATCGAATTCGTAGTCGAGGACGTACGCGGCCGAGTCCATGGTCATCTCGTTGACCTCCACAGCCCGTCCGCCGGCGTCGAACGCCGTACGAGCCACCTTGATGATCGACCGGTCGGCTGGGATGGACAATCGCGATGCTTCCTCACCGGAGGGCATACGCACGCGGATTTCCTCACGGAACCGAGCGGGGGCATGCCCAAGGTCGGCAAGGCGGGCGTAGATACCACCGGGGCCCGGATTTGCTTCGGTGATTGCGGAGCCGGTGACCAGCGTCTGGGGGAGGTAGGACGCCGACAGCATGACCGGCCGACCTTCCACGGAGTACCGACGATTTCGTACGCAGACGGTCCCGTCCTGGGCGAGATCGAGCACGTCAGCGATGTGCTCAGGCGGGGTCACTTCTTCGGCGACGGTGACCTGGTCCACGTCTGGTGCGCGATTGTCATCAGCGGACCAGATCGTCTTGCTGCTTCCCCACTGCTCACGGGCCAGCCGGGGGATGCCCCGCCGCCGGATGGGACGGAACGACTCCACGAACCAGCCCGAACCCTTCCGGGAACCGACCAAGCCCTCGCCCCGGAGCAGCCCCAAGGCCTGCCGCATGGTCAGGGACGCAACCCCGAAGTCAGCGGCGAGGGTGTTCTCCCCCGGGAGCCGGTCGCCAGCCACGTACTCACCACGCTCAAGAGCAGCCCTCAGCTCTGCGGCGATGCGCAGGTACTTGGGCTGGTCGGCACTCGAGTCGCGGCTCATACATCTCCCTGTTGGCGGTCTCTCTATAGAGCTGATCGTACGGGGGGCGCCACGCGCAAAGCCATGCTCCGCAAGCCACGCCCGTTGAATCTCAGTGATGAACTATTGACCTCTTTAAAGAGCTTTGCTTCACTGGGTCAGGCGAAACAGGTCACGCAAGACGGCCTTCTGATCACCCACTGCCTCACTTGGCTCAACCAGCAGGCCGCCGTCCTCAAGACCGCCCCTTAGGACTTATTGCTGCACTGCGATCCACGGCCGGGTCTTCACGGACCCGGCTCCCCCACCCGGAACCGCCTCACTGGCGGCGCCGGATGAGGGAGCCGGAACCTCGGTGCCCTACCAGCACCACGCAGGAAGTCGTCCGCCCTCACGGGTGGCCGGGGTTTCAGAGAGCTCCATCAAACTCCCCCGGGCCTGACAGCACGACGACTGTGTGCACGTCGCAGCGCTGTGCGCTGTCTGTCCTGCGGGACGCCCGGCTTGCCGAGCGGCCTGGAGGGCGGAGAGAGCATCGCGACGCGCCCCAGCCACTCCGTTCACGAGGAGTTCAGATGCCCGCTTCGACCATTGAGCGCACCGCCCGCCCCCGTAGGAGCCGGACCCGCTCACGAAACATCAACGGCCGCCCGGCGCTCGTCATCTCCACCCTCAAGCCCAACCAGTACGACCTGCGCCCTGCCTGCGCGTCGCTGATCTGCCCCGACTGCAAGACATGGGTACCGATCACCGGCATCCAGGCCAAGAAGCACAAGCTGGTCCCGCACGACACCGGCCGTGCGGGGAAGGACCCGGCCGTCCGCTGCCAGGGCAGCAACCGCCTGGTCACCGTCGACGTCGCGTTCGAGAAGTGGCAGGAGCGCCTGGAGGACGGCAACGCGGAGACCGCCAGCCGCCGCCCGACCAACGTCCTGCGCAAGCCGAAGGTCGCGCCCGCCCCCGCCGTCAGCCAGATCGCCGCGCAGAAGCAGACGGCGACGGCGGAGGATGAGCCGGGCGACGGTCGGCCCCTGTGGCTGCTGCGCGAGATGAAGTGGGCGTCGACCGAGCGGGCGGTCCGCGACGCCGACACCCGGCGCGCGCAGCTGCCCGCCGGTGAAGCCCCGCTGGACGGCCCCACGGTTCCGCTCACCACGCTTCACCCCGAGCGTCCGACGCGTTGAGCCGCCCCGCACGAACGACCACGGCCCCGGCCGCCCCGAACACAGCGGGGCGGCCGGGGCCGTGGCTGCTCGTACGGCAGTCAGAACGACGACAGCCCCAGGGATTAGGGCCCCGGGGCTGTCTTTCGCAGGTCACCTACTTGAAGGGACGACCCACATGCGGAGCATGACATGCACCCTGGCCCCGCCCGCACCCCGGGCCGGGCTCATCGACGACATGGAGCGCGACGACAACGCCCGCGGCCCCGAGCGGGACGAGACCGACGCGCTGCACCAGCTCGTGCGTCACCTCGTCGCCGACGGCAACCACCGCGCGCAGGCCGCCGGGCAGCAGGCCCGCCGCACGCTCGCGGAGATGACCCCCGAGTACACCCGGTCCCCGCTGCTGGTCCTGCACCGGCCGCGCATGACCGACGCCTGCGAGATCTGCGGCGTCTGGTCGTGCAGGGGCAACTGCTGGTCTGCCGCTCCGGCTCCGGCCGGCGCGGCCACGAAGGCGGTGGTCCGGTGAGTTCCTGTGGACACCCGCCCCGGTTAGTCGTGGTCAATCAGATCGGCGCGGACGGCAAGCCGTACCAGAGCGTCAGGCACGAGCCGTGCCAGTGCGGCGGCAAGCAGTAGATGCAGATGCAGTCGCCGATAGGCCTGGCCCGGGCCGCGCAGCACCGAGCGGCCCGGGCCATCACCCAATGCGGCCTGGCCCACCCCCTCACCCGCGTCCTGCTCGCGGCCGCCGCTCTCGCGGCCGTCGCGGCGTGGGAAGCCGGCCACCGCGTCACCGACACCCACCCGTCCCTCCATGACACCGAACGGACAACGCCTCGTGCCTGACGACCTGTTTATCCGTTACATGAAGGCTTTTCAGGACTCCACCGAGCACTTGGGCGGCTGCACGGCCTGCGAGGACGGTCAGGAGTGTGTGGCCGGAGCGCCGATTCACGAGCGCTTCGCCCGCCTCCAGGACGCCTACCAGGCCCGCCAGTCGCAACAGCAGCGCCGCTGAACCCCCGGCATTGCCCGTCGTCTCCGCGCCCTCTCGGGCGGGGCCGGCGGAGAGCGTCGGGAGTTCGCCCCCGCTCCGGCCGTCCGGCCGCCGCCAACACGCAAACAGCCCCAGGGATCGCACCCCTGGGGCTGTCTCGTACAACCGGACCTTTTGGGAGGCCCTCATGCAGCACATCGTACGCAGCACCCACTCCCCCTCCGCGGACCTGCCGGTCAACACCAATTGGCGGGCGCAGTCCGCCTGCGCGGAGGAGGACCCGGACCTGTTCTTCCCGGTCGGCAACACCGGCCCGGCCCTGCTTCAGGTTGCCGAGGCCAAATCCGTCTGCCGCAGGTGCCCCGTGATGGACCTCTGCCTCGCGTGGGCCATGGAGCACGGCCAGGACCACGGCGTGTGGGGCGGCACGGACGAGGACGAACGCCGCCGGATGAAGCGCCGCGCCGCCCGCAGGCGCACCGCCTGACCCGCTGGACGGGAGTGGCGGGCAACTTCTTTCCCGCCCCGCAGCACCATCGCCGACCGGCTGCCCGCACGACGGGTGGCCGGCCCCTTCGCACGTCTTCGGCCCGGGAAAATCCCGGGATCGCTTCCTCCCCGCAGGAGAGCCCATGCGTAGCAGCACCCCGCTCGACACCGCGACGGCCACCGGCACCACCCGACTGCCGGACTCGCTGTGCACGCACACGTCGCGCTGCCCGTCGGCCGACAGCCCGGACCGGGAAGCCGCGCACACCGTGGCCGGCCACCCGGAGCAGGGCTGGAGCCTGCTGTGCAACGGGGTCCTTCTCTTCGAGGACACCGGCGAACTGCTCCCCGACGGCCAGATCATCGCCCCGCGCCGTCTCACGGCGGCCTGACACACCACTCCCGTCTGCCGGGAGCGGGACGGAAGTTGTTGCCCGCCCCGCAGCACCATCGCCGACCGGCTGCCCGCACGACGGGCGGCCGGTCTTTCGCACGACCCCGGCCCGGGAACAGCCCGGGCCGGTGCACTTCAACGGAAGGACACGACGTGGCAACCCAGCCGGGAACGCAGGCCGTTTCGCAGCAGACCAGCTACAAGAGGGGCGACTTCGTCCTGTACCGCAACGCCGAACTGTTCTGGGCGGGCAAGCCCGGTCACACGTTCGTCTGCCGGGTCGACCGGACTTGGGAGAGCGGGGTCTTCGACCTGGTCTGCCTGGACACCGGGCGCGTCGTCTGCGACGCCCACCCGGACTTCATGCGTCTGCTGCCGACGGCGGACGTGATGCACGACATCGACACCGCGCCGCTGAGCGAGCCGGACTCCGGGGCGATGACCCCGGCCGCCGTCGCCTGGCTGCGCCAGCACCTCGCGCAGGACAGCAGCACGCTGCCCGCCCCGCGCTGACCGCCTGCTCACGCAGACGGCCCTCCGAGTCCCCGGCATTTGAGCTGCCGGGGCCCCGGAGGGCCTGATCACGACCCTACCGACCGACGCCGACCCGCGGTGACCTCTTGCACGGAGGCGCCACAACGTAAGAGAGGACACCCCGTGGCCCCCAAGACCGCCACCCGCCGCAGGCGCCAGGCCGCCCCGGCCGCGAAGCCCCGCGCCAACGGGCGCGCCAAGGCTTCGACGCCGCCGGCCTCCATCCCCGCCCAGGCCACCGCCACCGAGGACACCACGCCGCTGGTGTTCGAGGAGGCCGACCCGGTCCTGGCCGACGCCGCCGACCGCGCAGCCGACCTCCGGGACGTGGCCGTCGACGACGTCGCCCGCATCCTCGCCGACGGCCAGGAGCGCGCCGCCGAAGTGCTGGACGGCGCGCGCACCGAGGCGACCTCGATCACCGAGGCCGCCACTGCCGAACAGTCCCGCCTCCTGGCCGCCGCTGCGACGGACGCCGACCGGGTCCGCACCGACGCCGCCACCACGGCGGCCGTTGACGCCGACCAGGTCCGCGCGGATGCCGAAGCGACGGCGGAGCAGCTGCTCGCCGACGCGCGCCTCGAGGCCGCCACCGTCACGGCGACGGCGACCGGCGAGGCCGACCAGGTCCTCGCCGCCGCCCGCCGCCAGGCGGAGGAGATCACCACCACGGCGGCCGCGAAGGGCGATGAGGTCCAGGCGGAGGCCGCGCAGGCTGCCGCGAAGGCCCTCGCCGACGCGGACGCCAAGCGCGCCGAGCTGCTCGCCCGCGCGGAGCGCACTGCGGCTGAGACCCGCACCCGCGCCACCACGGACGCCGAACAGGTCCTGGAGCGGGCGCGGGTTGAGGCCGACCGGATGCGTGAGAGCGCGGACGACCAGGCCGTGCAGGTGCGGGCCGGAGCCGAGAAGGTGGCCGCCGGCCTTCGCCAGGACGCCGACCGCGCCCTGGACGACGCCCGCACTTCCGCTGAGGAGCTGCGGACGGCGGTCGACAAGGACGTCGCCCGGCTCCGCGAGCAGGCCGAGACGGACGCGAAGACGGCCCGGGAGTCGAGGGAGAAGGCCACGGCCGACCAGGTGGCCGCCACCCAGGCCCGAGCCGAGGGCGAACGGATCCTGGAGGCGGCGACGCAGCGCACCGTGCAGCGGGCGAGGCGCCGGGAGATCCGGACCGAGTCGCGCGCCGCACGACGCAAGGCACGGCAGGATGCCCGGCCTGTCGGCGGGGTGCCGCCGCTGTCCGGGCAGGAGCTGGTCGGAGTGGTCGCGATCGTCCTCGCGGCCGCGACCGTCTCCACTCTCGGACTGCTCTCCTCCTACACCGCGCTGGAGACCAAGGCGGCCGCGTGGGGCTGGGACTGGCCGTGGCTCCTGCCGGTCGGCATCGACGTCGCCATCCCGGCCTTCACCGGCGCCAGCCTGGTCCTGATCCGCATGGGCATGGAGCTGCGCTGGATCCGCTGGGTGCCGAGGGCGCTGACCGCGGTGACCGTCTACCTGAACTGGAACGCCTCCGACAGCATGTCCGGCCGCCTCGGGCACGCCGCCCTCACCCTGCTGTGGGTCGTGTTTTCCGAGATCGCCTCCCACGTGTACGCCACGAGGATCGGCGCGGTCACCGGCAAGACGCGGATGGAGACGGTGCGCCGCAGCCGCTGGATCCTCGCCCCGATCCCCACCGCCCGGCTGCGACGCCGGATGATCCTGTGGGAGATCACCTCCTACGAGGAGGCGCTCACCCGCCTCCAGGAGCAGACGTACCTGCGAGCGCAGCTCAAGGAAACGTACGGCTGGCTGTGGCGCTGGAAGGCTCCACTGGACCAGCGGATGACGCTCAAGCTCGGCTCCGCGCCCGCCGCGCTCGCCGACACGCTCACCCCCGAGGACGCTCACACGGTCGAGCGAGCGGAGGAAACCGAGCACGCTCACCCCGACATGAGCGCGCTCACCTCCGGCGCTCACGAGGGTGAGCGCGCCACGGAGGAGACGGACGCTCAGCGAGCGGAGAGCGCTCGTACGCGCAGCGAGACGGAGGCGCTTACCGAGCGCCGCCACGCTCGTATCCGTCTGCTCTACACCGAGCTCGGGCGCCGCCCCGAGTGGACGGAGATTCGCGACGCGCTCACCGACGCGGGCCTGTCCGACACTCCGGTCTCCCGGCCGACCGCTCAGCGCCTGCGCGCTCAGGTCGAAGAGGCCACCCCGGGCGCGTAGGTGAGCGCCCGGTGAGCGCCGACGCGCTCACTCCCTGGCAGAACCCCTGCCGCTCATGGTCGCCACCGGCCCGCGCTCGCCCACCGAGCGCGGACCGGTGACGGCCACGGCCGGCAGGCCGCTCGCCCGCGCCCGCCCCGAGCGGGGCGCGGGCCAGGCACGACCGAGCACCACCCCAGCCCCGCGCAACAGCCTCGGGGACACGGACTCACCCATCCCCCACCCCGAGACCTGGAGGTCTTCTCGCATGAACAGCAACGACCCGAACCACTCGCCTCTGCGCGACGTCGCGCAGAGCCCGGAGGCAACCGCCCGGTACCTGGCCGACGTTCAGCGCTTCCTGCTGGACATCGGCAAGAACCTGGAGACCCTCGCGCACGAGACCCGCGTGCACCTGCGCGACACGCACGTGGAGGGCGACCGCTGGTACCACGCCAGGCTGCGCGCGATGCCCGTCGAAAAGTCCCTCGGGAACGTGCTCAAGAACCTGAACAACCTGACCGAGGGCCTGGAAAAGAGCGCCTATAAGCGCCGTGCCCACGACGAGGCCGTTGTGAATACGGCCAAGGACAGGAAGGAAAAGGAGATCGAAAGGAAGCGGAAGAAGAACCCGCCGACGCTCCAGGCCGCACCCAACCCGCCGCAGCAGGGTGCGCAGAACCAGAATTCCGGCTATGGTGGTCCCACGTCGATTTACGACCTCGGTCGGGAGTCGGCGTGACGCGCCCCCTCAGCAGCGTCGAACGCTCGATTCAAGGGCGGAACGGCTGGCTGCAGGACGAAGAGCGCAAGGCGATCGAAAGTCGCGGCGAGAACGGCCGGATGGAATTCTGGCTCCGCGTTACTCGGTCCGAAATCACCAAGGAAGCCAAAGCCGGTCGCGGCGATGTCATCACCGCATTCACGCTGGTCTGCCGCCTCTTCAAGCTCGTGCTGGAGAAGCGGCAGGCGGGCGACCCGCGGCTGTTCGACCACCTCATGCAGTACGCGGACACCGTCCTGAAGCAGCACGGCCCGCGTAACTGAGCGTCACCCACGAAGGCCCCGCCGGACTCCGGCGGGGCCTCGCGCGCGTAAAGCGTGCACACGTGCACGTGCACGCGCGTGCACACGAGACCCCACTGTCTGTCAAGTCCCCCTGAAGGGAGGTGCACCCGTGTCCGACGTGTCCGACGACACCGGCGGCGGCACCCTGGTCCACGGTCCCTGGAGCGGCGATTCCACATACACGCTGCCGCCGATCCCGGATTTCATCGACACCATTCCGCCGCCGGAAGACATTCCGGAGGCTCCCCCGGAGAGCCCGGAGGAGACGACGATGGAATTGCCGCCGATTCCGGCTGCTCCGGATCCGTCTACGGCGCTGCGTTCCGAAGGAATTACGGCGCCGGAAACCGGTGAAGATGACGGCGAATACGAGGGAGGCGAATACGAGCAGCCTCGTTCTCTCGCCGACCGGCTCGGTGACTGGCTGGAATTCCGGCTGGAAATGGCGCGGGCCAACCATGAAAGCGAAGCGCCTTTCCGTGAGGCTGAAATAGCGCGGAAGGCTGCGCTGCTGGAGGGTCGCACCGCGCAGGAAGTCGCGATGATGGAGCAGAACGGAAAGCTCCACGCCGCGATGATGAAAGCGAAAGGCGACAAGGCGGCGGCGCGCGGAAAGGCCGATGCCGACCGCACGAAGTCGTCCTCCTCCGGCCTGGGAGCGGACAAGGGCCGCTCGAAGGCCGGCGGCGGGGGCGGGTCCTCACGCGGCGGTGGTGGCAGCGGGCCGTCCCGCAACAACTCGAGCCCGGGACCGAACCGGTCCGGCGGCTCGCGCGGCTCCAACTCCGGCGGCCCCGGCGGCCGTTCCGGCTCCGGATCGTCCGGGGGCAGCGGAGGCGGCAAGGGCGGCACCAAGGGCTCTCAGACGGGCTCTGGAGGCCGTGCAGCCGGTTCCGGGCGCAGCGGTTCGCCCGGGGGCTCGAAGGGCTCTCAGGCGGGCTCTGGCAGCTCCGGGCGGGGCGGCAACTCGAAGGGTGACGGCGGAAGTCAGACGTCCGGCGCCCGTGCCGAGCGGGCCCGCGGCCGCCAGGAGCGCGCCGGGGTCCGGCAGGCCGGGCGGCAGGAGCGGCGCAGCGCCGGGCACGCCGCCGGTGTCGCCGACCGGTCCAAGGACCGCGACCAGGGCCGCGCCCAGCGGCAGCAGGCGTGGGAGGACCGCCGGGCCAAGCGCCAGGAGCGGGACGCGGCACGGAAGGCGAAGCGGGAAGCCGCGGCGTCGGCCGATGCCGGTCGCACCACGCTGGGCAAGGCCGTCGGCGAGGAAGCCCAGCGCCGCTTCGACAAGCGCCGTGCCGACGCGAAGGCGGCCGCGGACGCGAAGGACGCCAAGGCGGCCGGCACCGAGAAGGTGAACCTGACCAAGGACAAGGACTCCAAGGCCAAGGACGCCAAGGACAAGCACACCGGCGGCAAGGACGGGAAGACCGCCAAGGACGCCCCTGACGGGGCCTCCAGCACCGCGAAGGACAGCACGGCGGGCGACGAGCCGGGCAAGGACTCCAAGGCCGGTGACGGAGCGTCTGACGGTGCGAAGAAGCGGCGTCGGTTCCGGCGCTGGCGCACCGGCGGCACGGGCCGGGCCGGACGGCGCGGACGTACCCGCCGCACCGGCCGGACGGGGCGCGCCGGTCGGCGCGGCCGTCCGGCGGACAGCCCGTTCGGCGCGGAGGACTCCACCCCGACGGTGGAGTGGCCCGACCGTCCCACCTCCCCGCCGCGCACCGACAGCAAGGGCGAGGACGACATCGTCGACGCGGACATCGTCCCCGACGGAGGCCTGCCGCCCGAGCCGGAGCGGCACACCGCACGGCCCGGCACCAGCCGACCGACCAGCACGGAAGGGAGCAGCGTGAGCAGCGCGGAGGTCAGCAGGCCGTCCGGGCAGGGCAACTTGGGCGCCCAGCACCGCACGGACATCACGTTCGACGAGTACCTGATGGAGATGGCGAACATCGCCATCCAGGCCGCCTCCGACCAGGAGCGGGCCGAAGCCCTCGCGGAGGCCCTCGCCAAGGTCGCCGACGCCCTGCGGGACATGGCCACCGACCTGATCGGCGACCACAACGTCAGCACCGAGGTCACCGAGCTGATCTCGGACCTGGCCGACTCCGCGGCCCGCATGAAGCAGCAGGCCGAACGGTGCGCGACCGAGTGCGGGCTGGCCCTGGAGGCCGCCAAGCTCGCGGCCGCGATGGTCGCCCGCGTGTACGGCGAGGACATGGCTGCCAAGGAAGACGCGGGCCTGAAGTACGCGTCGGCCGCCGCCCACCACGACTAAGACGAGGGAGGAAACCCGCTGATGAGCAGCGATCTCGCACCCCGCCCCAGCGGCGCGGTGCCCGCGCCGACCGACGGCGACAACCGCTACAAGGCCGTCCAGGCCAAGCTCGACACCCTCGGGCGCGCCCTCGACGACGCCGGGCTCGGCCTGGAGGAACTGATGCGCAGCGTCCGCAGGAACGCCAAGCGTGCCGCGGACGCGGCCCGCGACGTCGACAACGCCGAACTCGAGCCGACGTTCGTGGAGCTGACCAGCAACGTCGGTGTCGCTCTCGGGGGCGCCGCTGTGCAGGTCAAGAAGCTGCACGACACCGCGCAGGAGACCGCCGACCTCACCTACGAGACCAAGCGCACCCACTCGAAGCTGTACGGGGCGCTGGACGACATCCGCTCGGGTCGGCGCGAGAGGACGCCCAAGCCGGGCTTCTTCAACCGCTGACCCCGCTCCCCCACGCACCCCGCCACGGGCGGCCCCGCACATCTCGCGGGGCCGCCCGTGCCCGTTCCCGAAGGAGAACCGGTGACCACGCCGCGCAGTGTCGCGCTCGAACGCCTCGCCTACACCCTCGCCGCTCCCGTGCTGGCCGTGGCCCCGAACCTCTACCCCGACAGCCCTGTCAACCAGGTCGTGCAGCTGGCCGGCGCCGCCGGGATCGGCGGCTGGTTCCTCGCCGCCAAGAGCGATGAGCTCGGCGCCGGACGCAAGATCCTGCGCTGGTCCCCGCTGGTCCTGGCCGCCGCCGTCGACGTCGCCGCCGGGCACACCACCGGCTGGGGCCCGTGGTGGCTGGACGGGCTGCTCGCCGCCGGATGGGCGGCGGCCGGCTACCTGGTGATGCCGTTCTCCCGGCACACCCGCCGTCGTCACCGTCCCGCCGTAGCGGCCCCGGCCCCGCAGCTGGCTCCCGCCGAAGCCCTCGAGGAGTCGGTGGCGCGACCGGACGACGGAGCCGACCTGCTCACCCGCGAGGCACGGATGCTGTGGGAAGGCGCCGGGATGCCCGGCCGCACGCACATCGTCAAGGCCACCCGGCACCCCGGCCAGCGGAACGACATGACGATCCTGCTGCGCGCCTCGGAGACCGGACGGCCGATCACCGGCCTGTCGGAGGCCGCGGTCGCCGCGCCGTTCGGCGTGCACTCCAGCGACGTCGTCCTGGCGGAGGTCGCCATCCAGCCCGGCCGCCAGGGCGGGCCCGGCTGGATGGAGGCCCGCATCACCCCCGACGCCAACCAGCGGCGCCGCACCAAGCCGACCGCGCAGGAGCGCTGGACGGACCGGGTCGGCGGGCCCAAGGGCGGCGCCCCCGGCTCCGAGCTGGTCCACAAGACCCGCGACGACGAACGCGGGGTGACCTTCTACCGGGCGAAGATGGCCGACTCCACCGACACCCCGCGCATCGACCTGGCCAAGGTCTGCCGCGCACTGGGTCTGCCCGAGGACGACTCCTGCGTGTTCGTCCTCATCGACGGCAACGAGTTCCTGATCAGCGCGTTCGACACCCCGCCGCTGTCCGCGATCTTCCCCGCCACCCGCGAGCTGCTCACCCCGGACGCCAAGGGCATGTACGTGTGCGGGTTCACCATCACCGGCCAGCCGGTGAAGACGATGGTGTACCAGCACGACAAGAACGCCCCGGCCCACGGCCTCACCCTGGGCGTGTCCCGCTCCGGCAAGACGCAGTATTTCGCGATCAACATGGCCGCCCAGTCCCTGGACGGCCAGGTGGTGTGGCTGTCCACCGTCCGCAAGGACGAGAAGACGACCACGCTCGGCCGGTACATCGACCGGCAGGGCTCGAACGCCCTGTGGATGGCCCGCCAGCTGCGCGCGGCGAAGGCGCTGTGCGAGATCAGGGCGGAGATGCCCTGGCCGCACGACGGCCAGCCGCACGACTACAAGCCGGGCGACCCGCGCTGCCCGTACCGGCAGTTGAACGTGTACGCGGATGAGTTCATGACCGCGGCGCAGGACGGGGACTTCGGCGAGTTCATCCAGAAGGACGGCGAGGACCTCACGGTCACCGGGCTGAAGTACGGCATCGGCTTCAACCCGGCGGGACAGAGCCCGTTCGCGCACAACGGCTTCTCCACGGAGATGAAGGACAACCTGCGGCAGAACAGCAGGCCGGTCATCTTCAACATGGGTTCGCCCGGCGCCACCCGCAAGGCGGCGGAGGGCACCATGGAGAACGCCTACGACGTGCCGACCATCCCGGCCCGCTACTCCCGCAGCGAAGGCTCCGCGATCGAGCGGGCCATGCGCGGCGAGGCCGACCCGGAGAACGGCGTCTCCACCGGCGGCGTCGCGGTCATCGTCCTCGACAACGGCCGCGCCGTGCTCATGCGGTCGCTGTACGCGGACTTCGACACCGACCTCTCCGAGCTGTTCCCCGACGAGGTCAACCGGCTCACCGACCACGAGATCAGCGAGCTGGAGAAGCGCGGCCTGTGGTTCGACTGGAACGAGCCCGTGCGGCCCGGCGAGTTCTGGCCCGAGCCCGACGAGGACGACGAGGGCGAGGGCCGGTCCCGCCGCCGCGGCGGGGGCGGGGGCGGCGGCGGGCGCGGCTCCAAGAGCGGCGGTCGCCGCTCCGAGCAGGTCGCCTCTCCCCGCCAGGCGCTGGAGGCCATCAAGAGCCTCACCGACGCCTGATCACACCCACCCATCCCCGGGGCCGGCCCGCTCGAGCGCGGCCGGCCCCACCCGACCCCTTGTGAAGGAGCACCACCGCCGTGGCCCTCTCCATCTCCGCCGCCGTGCTGCTGGGCATCATCGTCTTCGTCCTGCTCAAGGGCGGATACGTCCGCGTCGGCTCCGCGCTGACCTGCACGCTGTTCGGCTTCACCCTCGCCGCGACCGGCCTGGCACCGGCCATCAACAGCGGCCTCGCCTCGCTCGCCGGACTGATCTCCAGCTTCTGACTACGCCTCTGTCCAGGGCGGGTCGGGCGTGTAGTTGAGCCCGTCGCAGAAGCGGCAGTCCCACTCCGAGGGCACTTCCCACTTGTCGACCCAGAAGCCGACCTGTTTGCCCACGAAGTAGTTGTCCCCATCGCACCACCCGCAGTCGAAGACGAACTCCACCCCAGCCCCTTCCCTGCGCCTGTTGGTCCGAGGATGCCCGGGGCGCGTGTGCGGTGACTACCCACCCGCCAGCCTCAACTCCCCTGCTGCGCAACGCCGAAGGGCGCCGCCGGACACGACTCCGGCGACGCCCTTCGCCGTCGCGCGCCCCTCCCCCACGCGCCCTCCCGGCCACCACGGCCAGGAGGGCGCTCCCCTTCCGCGTGATCGGAGAAAGCCGATGGACCCCCAGCACAACACCCAGTCCGGCATGCCCGAGTCCGAGGCCGCAGCCGAAGCCCGCCGCCTGATCGACGACTGGGCAGCCAAGCCCGTACGCCACCACCCCACCTCGTTCCGCGACGACACCGAGCCGCCGGCCTTCGGCACCACCCCTCCCGTGAAGCAGGAGGACCACCGGATCGTCCCGGCCTGGGCGGCCGGGATCGCGGTGGCCTCCATCGGCGTGGGCGCCGGGATCACCGGCATCGGCTGCGGTGCCTGGCTCGTGCTCCAGGGCCTGGCCTCCGTCACGTTGAACGGCGTCCTCATGGTCACCCTGCCGTTCGCGGGCCTGGCCATGGCCGCCACCGCCATCGGCGGCGCGATCAGCAAGGCCCGCGCGGCCGTCACCAAGAACGTCTTCGAGGGTCCGGTCACCCACCACACCGAGATCCACAACAACAGCACCACGCGCGGGGCGTTCTTCGCCCGCACCCGCAACGAGATCCGCTGACCGACTCCGGCCAGCCCACCCGCCGCTTCCCACCGACCTCCGCCGAAGGAGCAGCTGCACCATGTCCAACAACGACAGGCAGATGAACGGCCAGCCCCGCCCGAACAGCATCCTCGACCAGCTCGAACTGCCCCCGACCCGCAAGGACAAGCAGCGCCTCGCGAAGCTGCGCGCCGCGTGGAAGGAGTCCTGGGAGGAGGGCGGCTTCCTCTACCAGCGATGGGAAGAGGTCTTCCAGGCCCGGCACGGCGGCTGGCACGAGGTCGCCACCTGGATCAAGGCGGCCGCACTGTTCGGCGGGCTCAGCCTCATCGTGATGATGCTGGACGCCGCCGGCGACACCGCCTCCGCCACGCTCAAGGGCCTGTCCGCCGTCCCGGCCTCGAACGGCGGTGACGGCAGCGGCCTGTGGGGCACGGTCGACCACCCCGTCCGGGTGTTCCTCGCCGGCCAGGCCGCGCACCTGTCCGTCGCCCCGGCCGCCCTGTACGCGTTCTGGCAGCTGACCGGCCTGCTCGGTCTGGTCGGCGGGTTCTTCGGTATCGCCGGCGCCCGCATCGCCTGGGTGCTGTTCGGCATCGGCAGCCTCGCCATGATCTGGTCCGCCGCCCCGGCCGGGGGCCGTGCCGCCGCTACCGGGCTCGCCGCCCTCATGTGGGCGCTGGCCAGCATCTTCGCCCTGCGCGGTCTGACCCTGCGGCCCATCGTTCACAACCACCCGCCGCAGTACCAGTTCAACCCCGCGCTCCACCTGCACGCCACGATCCCCGCCCCCACCCCGGCGGGCGACGACCTCGGTCGCGACAACGTCCACCCGCTCCAGCGCTGACCCCGCATTCGCACTGTCCGGCACCGCCACCGCGCACCGAAGTGAATCCGATGAAGCCGCAGCTGCAGGAGACCGAGTTCTGGGTCGGCACCTTCCACGGGAGCCACGACGGCCTCCCCGCCAAGGTCACCGCGACCCGCGACGACACCCGTGACGAGCCGTACGTCTGGACGTGCACGTGCGGCGCGTCCCGCTCCTTCCCCACCGAGCACGACGTGTTCCCCACCGCCTGGCGGCACACCCACCCCACCCGCTTCGACCGGCTGCGGTCGTGGGCCACCCGCCTCTTCCGCACCGCCCGCTGACCTGACGCTCTGCCTGGCCCTCGCCCGCCCCGCCCCCGGGGCCGACGAGGACCGGACAGGCCGCCCGGCCGCACGCACCACCCCACCCGCGAGCGAGAAGGAGACCCCGTTTTGGCGAAAGCCCCGACCGTCATAGGAGTGCTCACCGAGCCCCCGGCCCCGACCTGGTGGAAGGTCAACCGCCACAAGGTCTTCGGCATCGGAGGGCTGCTGATCGGCTACCTGATCGGCACCCACCTGCACGGCGCCCCGGCGCAGCAGCCGGAGACGCCCCGGCCGGGCCACACCAAGCCCGCGCCAGCGATGCGCGGAGAGCACCCCACGCGCACGGCCCACGGCCTCGCCGCATAACCCAGCCGCACCACCACTGCACCCCGCCGACACCAGCACGAAGTCGGCGGGGCGCAGCGCTGTCCACCGACGACTGGAGGAACCGCTCGTGCTCATCCCCCGCCCGCGCCGCCGGATCGGCCGGCCCCGCCCGCAGCGTCCCGGCCCCCGCTACCCGCACCGCCCCGACCGGCTGCCCGGCGCCTGGAGCAGGTGATGCCCCGCCCGAGGAAGAAGCGCCGCCGCCGCGAGGTGACCCGGGCGCCCCGCAGCGACGCAGGACTGCCCGAGTACGACCGCAGCACGGTGCCCGAAGGGCTCGTCACCAGGCGGCAGTTACGGGACATGGGCCTGAGCCCCGGCGACAACGAGGGACCGGTCGCGATCCTGCGCTGCAAGCTGTGCGCGACCCGCCCGCAGTGGTCGTGCACTCACCCCACCCGCGGCTTCCTGCTCCGCGTCGACCTGGCGAAGCCCAAGAGGACGCCGACGCTCGCTCAGGAGTGGGCCCTCGATCAGGCGATGGCAGCGAGGCAGACCTGTGGCGAATGCGGGAGGCGTTTCTACATCTGCCTCTCGAAGAAGCTCGGCTGCTGCCTGGAGTGCTTCGACGGCACGCCCGCGGACCCCAGCAGCCTCATGACCCTCCCGGCCCCGGTCACGCACCGGCTGGCCGCGTGAGCCGAACCCCGTCCCGGCCGCACAGGCCGGGACGGGGCCCGCACAACCCGGGCGGCCGCAGCACCGGCAAAGGCCGGCCGCCCGCTCCCTCACCCATCGAGATCAGGAGAAACCCAGCATGACGCATCGTCCCGCCGTCTTCGCCGCCCTGCTCGGACTGACCCGCGCCGCCAGCGCCATCGGAGATTTTTGGATCCAGGACGATTTCTGCGCCCGCGTGAAGGGCGCCTCCGACGACCACCCGGTCACCTACCAGGACCCGGTCACCGAGGAGAAGACCACCCACGGCACGGCCGACGGCCGCAAGGCGTGCCTTCACCACTGCCTGACCTACACGGCCACGCAGGCGATCGTCGCCAGCGCCGGCGCCCGCGCGCTCGGCATCCGGGTCCACCCGGCCGCCGCCGCGGCCGCGCTCGCCATCTCCTTCGGCACCCACTACGCCGCGGACCGCCGCGTCCCCGGCAAGGGCCTGCTGGAGAAGATCGCCACCAAGACCGGCAAGGGCGGCTTCTACAAGCTCGCCGACTTCGGCATCAACGGGGCCTTCCACCTGGACGGTGCCTGGCACCACGGCTGGGAAACCGTCGCCGCCCTGGTCGCCACCACCAAGGCCACCAGCCGGTGACCGGCCGCACCCGCAGCCGCCTGGACCGGGTGCGCGCCTCTGCCGGCATCGCCCAGCTCGCCCTCCAGCAGATCGAGGACGACCTGAATGCCGACGACGTCGACGCCTCCGAGCTCGCCGCGATCCTGCGCGAGCTCCAGGAGGACGTCGACGTCCCCGGCGGCCTCTTCCCCGCCCTCGCGCAGCTGGTCACCGCCGCCGCCCGCCGGGCAGAGCAGATCGAGCCCGACCGCGACGGCGACGCCTCCTGCCCCCTGCACGAGGCCGCCGCCCTGATCACCGACAACGCCGGGCAGCGCCTGAACTGGGCTGCCCGCTCCCTCGACCCGCAAGGAGACGACGCATGACCTCGGTGCTCTACCCGGACCTGCCCGAGAACGGGCTGATCGTGCTGATCGGCGCCTCCGGCGCGGGCAAGTCCACGCTGGCCCGCACCTGGCCGGCCTCCCAGATCCTCTCCCTCGACGGCCTGCGCGGCGTCGTCAGTGACGACCCCGGCGACCAGGGCGCGACCGGCGACGCCGCCGACGTCCTCAAGCTGATCCTGGAGCGCAGGATGGCCCGCAAGCTCAACACGGTCATCGACGCGACCAACGTCGAACAGCCCATCAGGGTGGAGCTGGTGATGGCAGCCAAGCGGCACGGCATGCCGACCATCGCGGCCGTCGTCGCCACGCCGCTGGACGTGTGCCTGGAGCGGCAGGAGCCGCGGCCGGACAACCGGCGCGTGCCCGAGGACGTCGTCCGCTCCCAGCACCAGGCCATGGTCCACTCGCACCAGCGGCTCGCGGCCGAAGGCTTCAACACGGTCGTCTTCGCCGACGCCCTGTACCGCCTGGAGCCGTTCCTCCAGGAGCTCTCGCAGGACCGGGAGGCAGACCTCGGGCGCGACGGCAGCGACGGCCTGGGCGACCTGTGGCTGGCCCGCCGCTTCTTCGGCCCGGAGATCCTGCCGCTGTGGCGGTGGCGGCCGGGCTCGGACCTGGTGACCGGCCGGGACCGCGTCGCGGAGATCCGCCTCGGGCAGCAGTACCTCACCCTGGCACTGCGCGAAGACGTCGACGGCGAGGGCGACTTCGGCTTCGACGTCCTGCTGCCCTGCCCCTTCGACCCGGAGTGCGCCGGGCAGGCGTGGGCGCCGGGCTACTCGGTCACCGACCTGCACAAGGCGCTGACCGGAGCCATGGACAACGACCCGGACATCATCTGCACCGTCCACGGCGACGGCGTCGACGACGACCAGGACGACGACCCCGAGGGCCGCACGGACCTGGAAGCGCAGTACGCGGAAGCGGTCGCGTGAGCCGCACAGCCGACGGCCCGCACCCGCACCCGCTCACCCCGGCCGAACTCCCGGCCGGGGATGAGTGGTGGCACGGCTGCCGCGACTGCCACCTGCCGATCCAGGGCGAGGCCGCCGGCCTCGCCACGCACCGCCGCACCGTCCACACCCACGCCGGTGACCCCCGGCGGCCCATCACGATCCACCTGGACCTCTGACCGGCGGGCCCGGTTTCCCAAGTTTGGGAAACCGGCCCCGGCGTGACGGGCACTCCGTGCCGCCCCGGCCCCGCTTCGACGTGGGGCCGGGGCGGTCGCGGTGGTCCCTCACCACCGAGCAGCGAGAGGAGCTGGACGTCATGCACCTGCGGATCTACGAGGTCGACGTCCCGATACACGACACCCACCACCCAGACCGGAACGGTGTGCACGTCTTCACCGGCGTCGCCGACTCCCCCGCCGCGGCCCTGCGCCGCGCGCACGAGGTGTACGACGCCGCGCTCGCCGCGCACACGGCCGGACTTGAGATCCCCGGCAAACAGCCGGACAGCTGGGGAGCGCGCGGGCTTCGGCCCGGCTGGCAGATGGAGTGGCCCGCCGCGCGGGCCGGCCTCTGGAACAACCCCGTCAGCTGGACCACCCGCAGCGACTTCGCGCTGTAGCTCCGCCCCGGGACAGCCGCTCTGCTTGGCGGCTTGACGGCTGCCCCGGGCCCATCCATCCCGTACGAGACGAGACGGAGAACCCAAGTATGTCCTCCCCCCTGCGCGTTCAGGCCCGGATCGGGCAGCGCACCCTCTTACTGACCACCGCCGGACTCGAGGGCGGCGACTGGATCCGCGGCATCACCATCCGCCAGCCCTGGGCGACCTGCATCCTCGCCGGGAAGACCCCGGAGAACAGGCCCGCCAACTGGCCCTGGCGCGGCTGGGTCCTCCTCCACGCCGGGAAGAAGCTGGACCGCCCGGCCCTGCGCGACCCGCTGGTGGCCACCGCGATCCGAGGCCGCGAGCTCCACCATGGCGCGGTCATCGGTATCGCCCGGCTCACCGACTGCCACCTGGACCAGGGGCTCGAGCGCTGTACCAGCCCGTGGGCGCAGCGCGACGTTCACCACCTGGTCCTCGCCGACGTCCACGAACTGCCGCTGCCCGTGCCCGCCACGGGTCGGCTCCCGGCCTGGAAGCCGACGCAGGACCTCGTGGATCAAGTCCTCCAGCAGCTGCCGCACCTGCGGCCGTGACCCGCAGGAACAGCAAGAAGCCGCCGTGGGAGCCGGGCCTGATCCCGGCCCCCGGCGTCCTCCTGGACTGGCGCGACAGCCAGCACTTCGACCGCTGGCAGGACCGCCCCTGCGCACTGTGCGAGCAGCTCACGCCGATGCGCTCCCACTCCGGGGAGCCCGTTCACAAGGCGTGCGCTGAGGACTGGATCGCCGCGAATCCCACCGAGGCCAGCTTCGGCCGGTTCGCCTCCGACGTCCAGCCCAAGCGCCGGCGCGACGACAACCACGCCTGAACCCCTCCACCTGGAGGCCCCCATGAGCAGCACCCCACAGCACGACGTGGATCACGCCCTCGCTTACCCCGAGCCGCCCGCCTCCCCGCTCTGGCACCGCCACGGCGCACCGAAGCCCCGGCCGCTCACCCCCGACCAGCAGCAGCGCAACCGCGAGGTCCTGGCGCTCGCCCAGCGCAAGCCCCGCACCACCGCCGCATAGAGGAGCCGCCGTGTTCACCGACATGAAAGAGGCCCTCGAAGCAGAGGCCCTCGAACTCACCCCGATCGGCAGCGGCCAGAGCGCCGCCGCCTCCCTGGTGGTCGCCCACCAGGCCCGCGACAAGGACGACCTCTCCGACCTGTTGGGCGCTCTCGGACTGCCCTGCGGCGAGGACGACCTCGTACGCCTGCTCCCCCACATGAACACGTCCGACACCCCGACGACCGGAGACACGATGCCCGTCAACGCCTTCACCGCCACCGCCACCTCCATGCTGACCAACGGCGACAGCCCCGCCCACGTCCGCGAGACCCTCGGACTGTCGGAGAGCGAACTGGCCGAAGCCCTCCAGCACACCGACCAGGACGCCCCCACCCCGGACACCGACACCCCGCACACGGCCGGCCCCGCGTCCGATAGTCCGGTGGACAGCGACGGGATCGAAGCCCTGCTCTCCTGGGCGAAGGACCACCCGGCCGCCGTCATCCGCAACAAGGCCGCCCGCATCCGCAGCGACCTCTCCGAGCTGACCGCACGGCGCGAGACCGACGACGCCCAGCGAGAGGCCGAAGAGCGCGTCGCCAAGCTCAAGGCGGAACTGGAACAGGCACAGGAAACGCTGCGCACGGTGAAGGCCGGCGGCCGACCCGCGACGCCCGCCGCCGCTTCCGCGCCGACCGGCACCAAGCGCAGCAAGGAGCAGCTGGCCGCGATCCGGACGTGGGCGCGCGCCAACGGCCACCGGGTCGCCGACACGGGCAACCCGGCGAAGACCGTCCTGGACGCGTACGACGCCGCGCACCGCACCACCGCCCTGGCGGAGGCGAGCTGATGGACACCAAGCCCCTCACGGTCGACGGCTTCCTCTACGCCGTCCCCACCCCCGGCACCCGGTGAGAAACCGACGAAACGGGTTCTCACCAGAGACGAAAGTCCTGGTGGGGCCCGTTTCTCGTTGTTTCGGAGCGCGTGGCTGACCGAGTGCGGAGCGGTTCGGGGCGTTTTTACGTGAGGGGGCCCACACTGTGGCATTCGTCACGATGCGGGCCTTGATCTTTTGTTGATCTTCAGGCTGGTGTGTCTCGCGCTGATCGCTAGGCGGTCGGTGCGAGGTAGCCGGTGGGGGTCCAACTGCCCAGCGGCTTGGTTCTGCGCCGGTGATGGGTGCGCCTGCGTGGGCGCTGCCCGTTGAGGGCGAGAGTCTCCACCCATTCCTTGATCTTCCGGCGGTTGGCGTGGGCCAGCTGGAAGACCAGAAGGATCGTCTGGGCGGCGATGCCGCGGATACGCCGGGAGCCGGCCGCCTCGATGCCCTCGCCGAGGGGTTCTTCGCGTAGCCGTTGAAGCCCTCGACGCTGTTGCGGAGGCGGAAGTAGACCTTCTGCCATTCCTGGTCGCCGTGCTCGAGGGCCTGCCAGTGCTTGGCGCCGACGTCAGGGGCGACGGCGATGCTGCGCTGCTTGCAGACCCTGAGTGGTCCGGTGGGGCTCGGCTCCGGGTCCACCAGCGGCAGGTGGATCCCGCGGAGCCCCCGAAGGCCGCGAGGCCTTCGGGGGCTCCTGCGTTCCCACCCACGCGAATCATGGTGACGGTGACGAAGCCGCCAATTCAGTACACCAACAGCAGTTCGATGCTCGACTGCCTCGCCAAGGGAACCAACTGCGCCCGGTCAGGGGTGGACGACCGTCAGGCCGACCGCATCCGCGGCCCAGCCCGCCGCCACCGCGCAGAGCACCGGAAGCACCAGCAAGGCCACACCCATCGCCGACGGAAACCTCCCTCGCTCGCGCACCACTTCACGCGGCGCGAACGCCTTGCCCGTCGCGGCCTTCGTGTGCGTCGTCGACACCGGAGTGGCGACGGTCAGAGCCACCAAGGCCACCTCACGCCAGCGCAGCCGTTCGTCCCCGTGCACCGGGAGGGTCCACGACGACACCCAGCCCCGGAACGGCAGCAGCGCCAGGGCGAGACCGCACAGGAAGCCGGCACACGCTGCGAGCGTGCCGGGCCAGGGCTCTTGCGCCACGTACCGAATGAGAAGCGCCACCACGACGATCGCCGGAACCGGGATCAGCAGCGGTATCGGCCACTCACGTCGGTCCGGGAGCCAGCGCAACAGCAGGCAGGAGAGCACGATCTCGGGGATCAGGACAGCAACGACCCACAAAGTAAGGGGCATGGGACGCTCCGTCAGATGTCGAGGAGGGTGCCGAGCGCGGCGGCCGTCAAGAGGGTGACGGCGAAGCAGGTGCCCAGGAAGACCATGACGTGCTTGGGCGTCGCGCGCTCCATCGTTCCGCCGGCGCGGACCAGGGCCACCTGGCGTCGGATGTACTTGGTGAAGACGGCCATGGCCATCAGCAGGCCCAGCATCCCGACGGTGTAGAGCTGCAGCGCCGTCTGCACACCCTCGCCCCGCATCGCGGTGTCCCCGACCGTCGAAAGGCCGCCGGCCAAGCCGGGGGCTGTCGCGAGGAACACCTTCCACTTCCTCGTCGTCGCCCAGGACTGCATGACCGCGCCGAACACGATGGCCACCGCGGCAGCCGCGATCCACCAACCAGTGGTGGAGGACCAGAAACTGAACACGGAAGACCCCCTAGGTGCTGCGGAACCGCGTGGATGGGGCAAGCTTGCGACTCGCCCCGTCCACGCGTCTGTGCGGGCTGCTTACCAGGTGAAGATGCCGACCACGGTAGTCGTGACGTCGTAGCCGATGTCCACGATCTTCTCACCGATGACCCTCTCGTCGATGCCTGCTCTACGGAGCATGCTCCTCGTCAGCTTCGACTTGCCGATGAAGCTTCCGCCGAGCACGAAGAGGCCGAGAGCGGAATGGAATTCCTTGCTGTCCCAGCCGTATCCCCAGCACGCCAGGCCGGCACTCACTCCTTGCAGACCCCAGGAGGTGAGTCCCGCCCCCACAGCGATCGGACCCGCGACCGGCGCGGCCGGCGGGAACAGCGCCACGAGGCCGGCGACCGACGCGACAACGCCGGCACCGGTGCTCCAGTGGCCGACCGCCGACGACCAGTCCTTGGGGTCCGTGATGTCCTCAGGCCAGAGGCCGAACCACTTGGTGTCACCGGTCTTGTCGTCGTTCTCCGCGTTGTCGGCGGGGTTCGTCCCCGCCTGCGCCTGCTGCGCGGCCAGCTCGGCCGCCTTGCGTGCCGCCTCCCTGGCTTCCTCCACACGCTTCCTGACAGCGATCGCGCGCGCCTCGCTGGCCGCGACCGCCGCCGCCTTGGCGTCCTTGCCCGCCTGGATGGCGGAGGCCCGCGCCGCGGATGCCGAGGACTGCGCATTCACCGCGGACGCCACCGCCTGGGTGGCCGACGCCGACGCCTGGCGCATCGAGTAGTTGGCGCTCCGGGCCGCACCGCGCGCGGTAGCCGCCGCCGCCTTGGCGGCATTGGCCGACACCTGGGCGGCCGCGGCCGACCTGTCGGCGTCTTCGGCGTTGGTCTTGGCCTCGGCGGCCGAGTCGAGGGCGTCCTTGGCGTAACCGTCCGCCTTCGCCTTCCACTCGAGCGCCTCGTTGGCCGCGTTGCGGGCCTCCGCAGCAGCCTGGGAGGCACGCGCCGCGTCCTCCCGCGCCTTGGCGGCGACCTTCGCGGCGTGCGCGATGGCGGCACGCATGGCCGCCACGTGCGTGAGGTGGTCGTGGTCGAGCTGGGCGACGTAGTGCTTGTCCTGGATCACGAAGGCGCGCCGCATGCGCGACGAGCCCTCGAGGAGGATCTGCGCGGCCGACTTCATGTACGGGCCGCCGGTCTGCTGGAGACTGAGGATCTCGACCCGGTCGTCCTCCTTCGTCGCCTCGGCCCATTCGACGGCGAGGAAGCGGTGCAGGGCCTTGGCGCTGCCGTCGTTGAGGGCGGCCTGGGCCTTGGCCTGGACCGCTCTGCCCGGTGCGCCGTTCAGTACCTTCAGCACGGAGATCCGGTAGTGCTCGAGCCCCGCTGCGATGGCGCCGGTGTCGAGGAACCGGGCTGCGGCGCCCGGAGTTTCGTCGACGAGCGTCCGGTGGGCGGCCTCCGCGATGTCGACCACGGACGCCGTCGCGAGGGATAGCACGTTCTCGCGGTCGTCCTGATCCAGGGCCAGGGTGCGGTCGGTGCTGATCCAGTTGACCACGTCCTCGTCCGTGCCGGCGAGCGCGTACTCGGCCGCCTCACGGGTCCAAGTGCCGCTCGAGACCAGCAGCTTGACGGCGGCCTGGCGGCCCGAGTCGACGGCCTTGACCGTGTCCCCGCCCAGCAGCGCCGACTCTGCAGCCGCGACCAGGTCCTTGGTCTCCTGGCTGAGCTTCTCCGCCTGAGCGCGCTGCGTCTCCATGAGGAGCGTGTCGTCGGCCTCGGCCTGCGTCTTGAAGCGGGCCAGCGCGATGCCTATTTCCTCGTCCTCGGCGATCCGGGTGGTCTCCGAGTCCCGGGCCGCCTTCTCCACTGCGATCGCTTCGTTGACCGCTTTAGTGGCCGTGTCGGCCGCTTTCACTGCGGCGGCGGCGTACTCGGTGGAGCGCTTGGCGTACTCGACCGCCTCACCCGCGTGGGCCGCCGCCTCCTCGGCAGCGACCGCGGCCTTGTCGGCGTGCTCCGCGGCGCTGTTGGCCGCGTCGCGTGCCACGGCAGCCGCGGACGCGGCACGGTTCGCCAAGGTCTGTGCGGTGCCGGCCGCGCGGGTGGCCCGCGCGGCGGCGGCGTTGGCCTCGGCGGCGGCGGCCCGCGCCTTGGCGGCCTGGGACTTGGCTGCGCCCGCCGCGTTGGCGGCGTCAGCCGCGGCGTTGGCGGCCGCGGCCGCGTTCTGGGCTGCGCCCGCAGCCGCCGAGCCGGCGGACGCCGCCTGCTGGGAGGCGATCGAAGCCTGGTGAGCGGCTCCGGCCGCGGTGCGCGCACGGGCCGCGGCGTTGCGGGCGCCCTGGGCCGCCGAGCGGGCGGCGGCCGCCTTGGACGCGTCCTTGGACGCGGCGATCGCAGCCCGGTAGGCGCGGGAGGCGGCACCGCCTGCGCTGGCCGCGGCTGCAGCCGCGGCCTGCGCCGCCTGCGCCGCGCGCCGCGAGGCGGACTGGGCGGTGCGCGAGGCGACGATGGCCGTGGACGCGGCGGCGGCGGCACCGTTCGCGGCGTTCGCGGCGTTGTTGGCCGCCTTCGCCGACTTCTTCACGTCCTGCTCGGCTGCCAGCGCCTCCGCCTTCGCCTCGAGGGCAGCCTCCTTGGCCTTCGCGGCGGCCTCCTTGGCCTCCTCGGAAGCGGCGACGGCCTTCTCCGTCGTCAGCTTCGCCCGCTTGCCCTCGCGCTCCACGATCTCGACCAGCTGCTCGATCGTCGCGGCCTCGTCGTCGCGGGCACGGGCGATGAACTGGCCGGACATCAAGAACCGGTCGATCGCATCGCGCGATCCGTCGTCCAGGGCGCGTTGCGCGTACTTCTTCACCTCCGGGGAGGCCGTGTTGAGGATGGTGGTGACCTTCACCCGGCTGTCCTCGTCCCGGGCGGTGTACTGGGTGTCCACCAGGAAGGACGTCAACGCGGCGCGGGTGTTCGTGTTCAGCGCCTTGCCGGCCTCCCGCTTCACTGCGGATCCGCTGTTGCTGCTGACCGAAGTCACCGCCACCCGGAGGTCCTCCATGACGGCGTTGGTGAATCCGTCGGCCATGTAGGCGGCGATCGCGCTGTCCCCTCCGGACAGGGCCGCGCCGGCCGAAGTCTGAACTCCCCTGCCCGACTTGGCGAGTCCGGCGAAGAGGGCCAGGCGGTTGTCCTGCGC
Organism: Streptomyces sp. NBC_01210; assembly: GCF_036010325.1. GTDB lineage: Bacteria > Actinomycetota > Actinomycetes > Streptomycetales > Streptomycetaceae > Streptomyces. Next base: position 91,941 of record NZ_CP108550.1, read on the forward strand.
CTTGGCCGCCGCCAGCTCCTGGCCGAGGAACGTGGAGACGGCTGCCGAACCACCCACGAGAGCGGCGGCGGCTGACTCGCGGACCGTCTGGCCGCCGAGCTTGTACTCCCACACGGCCTTGCCGCGGTCGGTATCGGGCAGGCCGGTGTCCACAGCGGTGGCCCCGGCAGCATGAGCGGGGCCGGCGGCCAGAGTGATGATCGACGGCAGGGCCGGGGCCGCGGCAGCCCCAGCCAGCGCGGTAAGAATCCGGCGCCTACTCCACAACGTTGACGACAAAACAACTCCCCCTGTGTGAATTACGGCGGTGCACGCGCAAACGGATACTGCGCCCAAATTCATAGCGCCTGCGCACCAGCCAAGGCCGTGATGATTACACATCAATTTCTGCGGCACATAGGGCGGCGGTTGCAAAATCGCTTTTTGCCCAGGTTGGGACGTGATGTCGCTTCTCAGTACGTACGCACAATAAATTGCATCGAAAACCAGCCATCCATCGCACGGAATCCACCAATCCAGCATTTACCAAACCGTTATACGGTCGCATGCAACCAATTGACGCTCGCAGTCCTCTGGTTTCAATTCTTGATCATTTCGTTACCCACTCCGGTGCAGTCCGCCCGAACTGTCGAAACCTGACCGAGGGTCATTTCAGGAAACCGATGCGATTGCCCCGGTTTATCCAGTGGACATCGCCAAGGGCAGGTGAGTTCAATGGAAATAACGCCACGGCTTGAATGGGGGCAGAGCGCTCGACTCTTGCCTCTTCCTGTCGAGCCATCCAGGCGGCTGGCGCGTTGGCTTGAAACCGTCCAGTTACTCAACCAAACATTCCGGCAAGCGTTTTCCCTTACGGTCGTGAGCGGCGCGCTTCTTCATACGGAGTACGGGGCGGTGATGGGCATGGAAAAAACAGGGAAAGGAGCCGTGATCTAAGTGAGGGAACTTCGCATGAAACTCGTCACTCGTGTCCTTGCGACGGCGTGTGCAGCTGCTGTCGGAGCCGTCCTGTGGTCGACTTCCGCCTCCCGTGGGGGCGGCGACGACGTGGCGCCGGTTGCCGAGGGTGCGCCGGGCTACGCGGTGGAGGACTTCAGCTACCCGAACGCCGACAAGATCCTGGCGGAGCAGAACATCGTGCTGAAGCGCGGTGACGGCCGCATCGTGCTGGCCGACTGCGCGAGCGAGGCCGGGCTACTCGAGGTGTGGGCCCGTGAGAAGGACAAGATCTGCTTCAAGGTCACCGGCAGCTCCGGGTTCCTGACGATGGAGATCCCGGCCGTGTACGGCGTGAAGGGGAGCGCCGAGCAGACCGCCGAGGTCGACATGACCGTCGGAACGGAAGAGAAGTCCTTCGACGTCGCCAAGGGGACCTGGACCGCGGTCGGCGAGAGCGCCGACCCCGAGGGGCGCGACCACATGCTCGTGGAGATCCGCACCTCCAAGTAGCGCCCCGGAACGGGTTGACGCCGCACCCGGCCGGCCTGCGTACCGGCCGACTTGTCTCCTTCCGAACCTGCCATCACAAGGAACCCACTGAAGCTGGTCGAACGCGATCAGCGCTCTACCTTCAGGGACACTTCATGACCGCGAAACGTTCACGCTTGATGTGGGCGACCGGCGCCGCCATCGCCCTCGCCACCGTGGCGACCGCCGCCCCCTCCTCTGCGCTCACCGGAGCTGACGCCCCGGCACAGCTGAATTACGTCGCGAAGATCAACGTCGGTGAGCAGACGGCCTGTACGGGGACGCTCGTCGACCCGCAGTGGGTCCTGTCCGCGGCCACCTGCTTCGCCGCGGACGGCAAACCCCCCGCAGGCAAACCCGCCATCACCACCACCGTCACCATCGGCCGCACTGACCTGACCCAGACCAACGGCACCGTCCAGCAGGCCATCGAGCTCGTCCCGCACGCCGACCGCGACCTGGTCCTCGTCAGGCTCGCCACCCGGATCACGGACCCGGCCATCAAACCCGTGCCGTTGGCGACCACGCCCGCCGCCGACAACGAGCAGCTCACTGTTGCCGGATTCGGACGCACCAAGACCGAATGGGTGCCCAGCAAGCTCCACACCGGCACGTTCACCGTCGCCTCCACCACGAACACGACAGTGGACCTCAACGGCTCCGACACCGCGACCGTCTGCAAGGGCGACGCCGGAGGCCCAGCCCTGCGCACGGCTAACGGCACGCCGGAACTCGTCGCCATCAACTCCCGCTCCTGGCAGGGCGGCTGCCTGGGAATGGACGCTGCAGAGACTCGTACTGGAGCCATCAGCTCTCGTGTCGACGACGTCGGCGCCTGGATCAAGGTTGTCACCTCTCTGTCTCAGCAGGACCTGATGGCTGGTGACTACAACGGGGATGGGATCACGGACCTGTTCTCCACGGACGCACGCGGCCAGCTGTCGGTGTGGACGGGCAACAAAGGCGGGTCGTTCAATTCACCCAGGATGCTGACCGATGGTTGGGACTTCACACAAACCGTCGCTGCCAGCTTCACCGCACACAGCACGGCAGACCTGATCGCACGCAACACCAGGGGCGAACTGCTGCTCTGGACGGGAAGCACGACAGGCACGTTCAGCGCTCCCAAGAAGATCACCGGTGGCTGGGACTTCACCCAGACCGTCGCCGGTGACTTTACTGGCGACGGAAAGGCCGACCTGATCGCCAAGGACTCTTCCGGCAACCTCTACCTGTGGCCTGGCAATGGCAACGGCACGTTCAGCGCTCCCAAGAAGATCACCGGTGGCTGGGACTTCACCCAGACCGTCGCCGGTGACTTTACTGGCGACGGAAAGGCCGACCTGATCGCCAAGGACTCTTCCGGCAACCTCTACCTGTGGCCTGGCAATGGCAACGGCACGTTCAGCACCCGCAAGAAACTCACTGGCGGCTGGGACTTCACCCAGACCGTCGCCGGTGACTTTACTGGCGGCGGAAAGGCCGACCTGATCGCTCGCAACGACGCTACCGGCACGTTGTACCGGTGGTTGGGCCACGGTGACGGCACCTTCGCCGCGCCTGTCCGGCTCACCGACAGCTGGTAGCCAGGAAATCAATCGTCGGCCCACCCGAACTCGGCTGGGCCGACTTCCAGTCCGCTCCGAACGCACCATCCACCGCCACCAGATCCTGGTCAACTGCGCCTTTGCCACTGCGCGAAAGCTCACCACGGGCTGGCAGCAGACCATGGCTGGCCGCTGTGGTCTACCTGGCCCGGCCAAGCAGACCCGTCGTTCATCCCAGAGACACCACTCGGGGGAACTCTCCACGGTTGCGGTTAAGGCTCGGCGCGAGTAATGTGCCTAGGCTGCCGATTAAGTTTCGCCGGGACGGATATACCTCATGGGTGCTATCGATTATCTCCACAACAGAATTGCTGTAAGGCGGTTGGCAAATGCCATGGCTCGGCATCACGTTGCCCACTGCGACGGAACATGTGGGAACGGGAAGGTTTTCGATAACCATCACGCGGCTTTTTGGATACCGTTAGTAGATAATCTCGACCGCTATGGGGTATCTCTCAAGCAGGCAGGCCAGGGCGAAGATTGGCTTGGTAGAGGGAACGACCTGTCTCCACCTGGCGTGCCATGTGAGCCGCTTGAAATACCCGTACGGCGAAGGGGGGCGCGTATCCGTGCGGCACGTAAACTGCGCAACATGCACTTGGATATCTGCCCGGATTCGAATTGCCACGTCTTCTGCGATGAAAGCACGACCATCTATTGGTACAGGCGGCTCACGCCGCCGCAATGACGACGCGGCCCCTGGCAGTCAAGACCGGCGAGCACCCCAGGGCTTCGGCGTAGTCAGCCGTCGTCCGGTTCGTGACGGTTCGTTGGGTATGGTGGGCTGGAAGCAGAACAGGCAGGGGGTTCCAAGATCATGGAGTTCTCTACGCCCCGTGACCTGCCTGGAAGACCGTGCCCGCCGACGGATCACCCCCGATCCCGCCCGCCCTTGACCAGCTCCGCGAGCAGCTCCGAAGTCGGCCCGGGCCTGCTGGAGCGGCTGGCCCAGGTCCCCGACCCGCGCGATCCGCGCGGAGTGCGGCACGCGCTGGCCGTCGTCCTCGCCCTTCGCTGGCAGCCCTTCCGGCTCGGGGCAGTGGCGCGAACGCTGCCGTTCTCTCCCTATGGCTCCGCGCGAGGGCGGCGGCTTCACGCAGACCACTACCGGTCCCGGCGCGGCCATGCGCCAGCAGGTGACAAGTCAGTAACGCTTGCTGAGACACCTTGGTTCGGGGCGGCGTACTCACCAGGGGATGCGCGTACATACCACAGGTGAGACACCCAACAGGCTGAGACAGTCAAACTGTTCCTAACGCGGGGCTTCAAGTCCCCGTGGAGGTGGACTGTGGCTACGTCGTTCAGTGGGGCGAGCGCGGTTCGTAAGTCGCTCCACCAGGGCAGGCCGCGGCAGCGGCGCGGGAGCTGGGCCAGGAAGAAGTCTCGATGGGACGGGACGGTGGTATTCGCATTGAGCTCCCACCCATGGCCCGGGGTGAGTCCGCCACGACGCTGTGGATGGTCGCGGTGACCTCGAGGGCTCGCTGGATGTAGTCCCGCACGCCCAACGCGGTGGCAATGAAGCACGGTTCGCCTGGGACGGTACTCAGTACGGACCAGGCGTGGCCAGCCCATTCGCCCATGGCCAGCACGGCTGCGCCCCGTGCGCGAGCGCTACGGCCTCTTCGACACCTGAGACCAGCCGGCTTGCCGTCCTCGACGGACAGGTCGAGGTCCTGCTCGCCGTAGAGCCGGCGACAGCTCGCTCAGCACATCGCGCGCTCAGTGTCCCGAAGCGCGCTCCTCAAACGTTCGACGGGTGCTCGGGACGTGGCCAGAGCCCGGTTGACCGTCTGCTGTGTTGGGGATAGCTGCCCGCCGGGCGGCCGTCTGCGCCCGGTGGTGAACCAGGGGCCGGCGCCCGGTCAGGTCGTGGCACCGGCCTGGCAAGGCCAGCGAGATCCACAGCACCTGCCCGGCCGGGTCGGTCACGACCTGCACGTTCACGCCGTGGCGACTGTGCTTGTGCGAGTAGTCGGCCCGGCCGTCGCCCACACGGTCGCATTCGGCGAGCGTCCCGTCGAGCAGTACGTACTCCGGCTCGTGCTCGCGCAGGGCACGATGCAGCCCGAATCGAATGTCGTCAATCTCCGCCGCCGTCCTCACCCTGGAGCGGCAGCGTTGAAAAGGCTCACTGAGTGCCGGCGTAACGTCGCCAGTGAGAGTAGCGTCGTCCGTCGTCGAGCTAGAGGAGCGGAAGCTCCGGTCAGCCCCGCGGGCAGGGCCGTGGGAAATGATCTTCGAGATCGCGGGAAACGACCTGTGAGTGCTGGCGCAAGGTGCCTGATCAGCGCATTTCGTCGGTTCCCCCCGGTCGGGAACAGCCCAGTTCGAGCTGATCTCCTCACCCACCAACGACCCCGCGGACGACAGGGTGTTCTCCTGCACGACCGAAGAGTCCCGCATCGCGTACGCGCTGCTCACCGAGATACAGCCCGGCGACCTGCTGCACGTCTCCGGAACCCTGGTCCAGCCCGGCGCTACCGGCGAGGCCGCGCAGCTCACCGTCGACGCCCTGGACGTCTTGGCCGCCGCACCGGCGCGAGCGCTGCGGGAGATGGTCCTCGACCGGTACGGCGACTACGTCGTGGTGTTCGACGCCGACACCGACGCCGTGCCCGTCTTCACCGCGCAAGGGCAGTGGGTCGGCCTGGCGGACAACCCCGACACCATCACCACCCTGATCGACATCCACGAGCGCGTGAACGGCGGTGACGCCTGATGGCTATGACCACCCCGCAGGCCCGAGCCGTCCTGGAGTGGTTCCCCGCCGGCCACCCCCGCGGCTCCTGGCCCGCCGACGAATACGCCGCCACTCAGCGTGCCCAAGGCAAGACGGACGCCCGGGTCGTGATGGACCTGGCGAGCGACCAGTTCCTCGTAGTCGCCGACACCACTCCCCAGTAGCACCCGCGTACATACAGCGCCGTGCCCGCCTCCCGTGCGGGCACGGCGCTGTCTGGCACGACACCTTCACAGAGAGGATGAAGATGCTCTTCCTCGTTCGCCACGCCGAATCCATCGAGAACGCCACCAAATACACCGGCTTCTACAAGAACCCCCGTCCGTGGACCGGGCCGGCCGCGCATGCCCTGTCCCGGGATGTTGTTGGCCTGACGCCCCGTGGCTTCCTCCAGTGCCTGTGGCTGCGGCAGACGCTGCGGGACCTGACCGGGCCCGACCCGGCGATCCGGACCTCGCAGTACCGTCGCGCCCTGGACACCGCCGCGCTTGCTCTGCCCGGCCTGCCCTGCGAGGTGACTGCGCTCCTCAACGAGCAGCACTACGGCGCGGCCACCTACATGACCAAACGAGAGCTGTACGCCACCTACCCCGAGGGGACGCAGGACCGGCAGACCCGCAAGCACCTGTGGACGCCCCCCGGCGTCGGCGGAGAGTCCCTCGCCTGCGGCGTCCTGCGGCGGGCCACGGCGTTCGTTGACGGCCTGCACACCGCGTCCGGAGCGGATGTCGTGGCGTTCACGCACCACACCGCGATCCTCGCGCTGCGCGCGGTCCTGGAGCGCCGGCCGGTGACGGAACTGGTCGACGAGGCCCGTGTGCGCAAGACACCCAACGCCGCGGTCCTGGTCTACGAACAGGCCGGCGGCCTGTTCCACGCCCGCGGCACCGTACAGCCGGACTGCTGAGGAGGCCGCGGCCATGAACGTCGTGTACATCAACGGGCCCGTGCAGAACGGCCCCTTCACCATCGCCGGACGGCCGGGCAAGGCGGCCGGCATCCGCGCGGCCGAAGCACTCAACACGCTCCTTGGCGCCGGGCCGGTCCCGCATCTGTGGAACACCGTCACTCTGGCCGGAGACCTGCGCCACCGTGACGCCCCCGACCGGGACACCGTCGGCCGGCAGGAGCGGGAGGAACGCGCGATCGCCGCCAAGTACGCGCCGGGCCCGGCCCCGGCCGGTGGCGTTCTCACCGACACCACGCCCGCCGTGGCCGCCCTCGCGCTGGAGATGACCGAACGCCTCCTGCGGGAAGGCGCCCTGGCGGTTACTCCCACCGCAGTGCATCTCTGCAGCCGCTGCGGCCACATGACCGGCGCCGTCGCCCACGCCTGCCGGGCGTGCGGGCACCAGGGCTCCCGGCCGCACACCCGGCGGCTGCTGGTCTGGGACCGGCCCCCGGACGCACCAGTGCTCGCACGTGATGACTTCCACGCCTACCGGGCCCGGCCACCGGGACATCTGCTGACCATCGCCCAGAACGTCCCGGAGCGGCTGGTCCTGTCCCGCACCCGTGACCACGGCATCAGCCTCGCGCCGCTCGGGCTGACCGGCCTGGTCCTGGACCCGCGGGCCGGCGTGCACATCGCCGTGCTGGCTGCTGCTGCCCGGCACGGCGCCGGGCAGCCGGTGATGACGGTCACCGAGAACGCCGCGGCGAACGTCGCTGCCTACGGGGCCCTGTTCTGGCGGCACAACGGAACGCGGCTGCGGTACGCACTGCACGGGCGCATCCCGTACGACGACACCGCGGCGCTGCAGCGGCTCTGCGAGGTGCACCGCGTCAGCCCGGAGCTACGAGAGCTGTTCCTCGCCTGGTTCCTGCCCCTGTGCTCACTGCACATCCGGGCAGGCATCACTCCGGCACAGCTCCCGGCCCTGCTGAAATTCTGGCGCCGCGCCCACCTGGCCCGGCCGGACACACCCGGGAGTGACGTCCTCGCCGAACTGCGGCGCAGCGTCGCGGCGGGTGATATGCGCTGGGTCATGGACGTGCGGACCCTGTCCCGGGCCATCCCCGAGTTGCCTGTCACCCACGGTTCCGCGGAGGAGCCGGGAGGAGCGAGTTGATGAGCGAGAACGAGAACGGCTGGCGTTCGTCAAGAAGCGGACCGCCGCAGACGACGGCGCGGTGTACGTCTCCGCCGACAGAACGCGCTACCGGCGCACCGGTGGGGCCGAGCTCCAGTCGAAGGCAGAATTCCAGCGCCGGATCGCAAACCTCAACTACCCGGTCCCGCACGTCCTGGAGGAGGGCGTCACCGACGACGGCCACTACTACGTCGTGGAGGAGTCGCTGGGCGACGAGACCCTGCACGACCGGGCGGTGGCGTCACTGGACGGCGGCCGCGACCTGGCCGACGACGTCGCCGACACCGCCGCGCAGGTCGCGGCCCGGCTGCTGCGCGCCCAGGCCGCCCACCTTGTCCAGCCCACGGCCAGCGCGCTGCGGCAGTGGCTGGACAGCGCCGGGTTCACCCAGAACGTCTTCCAGGAGAACCCCGATCTGGACAACACCCGGACACACGTTGTGCTCGATCACGCGCTGGACCGCCTGGGCACGGTTCCGCTGGTGTGGGGCCACCTCGACTACGGCCTGCCCAACGTCCTGTCGGCCGGGGTCATCGACTGGCAGCACCACGGCCTGGTGCCCCTCGGATACGACGTCCTCCCGGCCCTGGAAATCATCGCCTTCAAGGGCGGCAACAAGGGCTACACCGCCGGCCCCGGCCAGCGGCGCCGCTACCTCGCCGCGCTGGACGACGCGAGCCTGAACGCAACCGGACAGTCGGCCAGCCAGAACCTTGGCGCCTACCTGCTCGTCAAGGCCCTGTTCTTCCTCGCCCTGATGCGGCCCACCGACCCCTCCCGTACGGACAAGCACCTGAAGTGGCAGTACCGCCGTCACCTCTTCACGAAGGGACTTGAGCAGTATGAGCGCACCGGGACGGTCGATACCGCCCTCTTCCCCGGCCTCGAAGACTTCGCCGCTGGGCACAGCGCTGGCGACCATCCGTGACCGCGACTACCTCCTGGACCGCGCCGGGGTGATCTTCAAAGTCATCGGCGATGTCCATCCCGGCACGCACTTCCTGGGGTACGTCAAGTACTACCCGGACGCCCGCGGTGACCGGGTGCTGTTCGGCCGGACGTACCGGCAGAACAGCGTCGTGTCCAAAGCGTTCGGGATCCTCGCCGACCGGCCCGAGTGCTACATCTACTCCCCCGCCGTGGGGTGCGTCATCACCGGCGTGCCCCGCGAGGACATCGTCACCCACTACTCCTGTCGCCAGACCCTCGCCGCACTGCACCAGGCCCCCGGCCTCCTGGGCCAAACGGCGGTCAGCGAGGACCTGCTCGCCATCATCAACTGGATCGTCGCGGCCGGCGCTGCGGACGTCGTCGGCGTGACCGGGTCCTTCCTGGTCGGCGCCTGCAACGCCCGCTCCGACATCGATCTGGTCTGCTACGGGCCGCGCGGCTACGAGGCGGCACAGGCCCTGTTCGCCGAACGCGCCCTCATCTGCCCGTACGAGGGCGAGACCCTGACCCGGCTGTACGTGCGGCGCGCCAAGTACATGGTGGGGGGAAGCTTCGACGCGCTCATGCGCCAGGAGGTGCGCAAACTGCAGGGCCTGACAGCCGGTGCGGGGGCGCACATCAACTGTGAGCCGCTGAGGGCCGACGGCGACAAGACGTTCGCCGGGGTGGTTGCCAAAGAGGTAGGGGCGATCTCCGTCTTTGCCCGGATCACGGATCACTCCGAGGGCCTGGTCACGCCGGCGTTCTACGGGATCGAGGTGGACACGGTCACGGAGTCCACGGTCGACGAGCCGTCCGTGTTCGCCCGCCGGATCACCCACCTTCGCAGCTACCTCGGTACGTACACGGGGGCGTTCCGCACCGGCGACGTCGTCTACCTGTCCGGCCGGTTGGTCCACATCCAAGGCCCCGATACACACAGCGGCTTCGGCATCGAGCTGACCCCGTGGTCGGCAGCCGAGTCCTTCCTCGCCAACCTGACCCGCTGAGCCGTGCGCACGGCGTCCACGGCCCGCGTTCACGGCTGGCGGAACCTCCACCTGCACCCCGGCGACGATCCTTCCTGCGGCATCCGTATCCGGACCACCCCTGCGGCTGTGAGTGGGAAGACACCTGGCGCACCGCGCTCCACAAGGCGATGGCCGCGAGGTGGACATCCCCGCTCTGGCGCCCCTCGCCCTGGGTTCCCCCCGACGCACGGAGGGCGCGGCGTGACCACTGCCCTCAACGAGGAGGCCGACGACGGCATCACTCGCGAGTGGCATGCAGTTCAGCGAGGAATTGGAGGTGCGTGCAGTCTTCCGGCGGTGTCAGGCTGCGCCGATGAACCGTGAACAGATGTCCAGGATCGCTCATGCCAATCATCCGATCAAAGCTCCCCTCGACGACGATTCGGTGTGCGAACTGCTCGAGCGCGGGTTCTCCCAACCTGACGCGCGTGTGCTCGATCTCGGCTGCGGAGGAGGAGAGTGGCTCCTTCGGGCCCTGGCCACCAGCCCTCGATTGCGTGCCGAGGGCGTCGATATCTCTGAAGACGCGCTGGCACAAGCCCGTGAGGCCGCGAGCAGCCTCGGTGTCCAAGAACGCCTGGTCCTCCACCACCAGGCAGCCGCCGACTTCGCCTCCTCGCACCCGTTCGACTTGGTGCTCAGCGTCGGGGCCGCCCACGCCTTCGGCGGCCTGCTCCCCACTCTCGCGGCGGCACGCAAGCATCTGGCGCCGGGCGGGCGCGTCCTGGTCGGTGACGGATTCTGGGAGAAGGAGCCGTCCCCGGAAGCCGTTGAGATGCTCGGCGACTTCACCGACCTGGCGACCACGTTGGATCGCGTGACCGCCGAGGGGTGGACTCCCGTCCACGGTCACGTCAGCACCCGCCGGGAGCTGGACGATTATGAGTGGGCATGCTGGGGGGCGATGGCTGCTTGGGCCCTGGACCATCCTGATGATCCAGACAGTTCCGACGTTCTCTCGACAGCCACCACCCGCCGATCCGAATGGCTGCGTTCCTTCCGGGACAGCTTTGGCTTCGTCTGCCTCGTCTTGCGCCAGACTTCCAGCTGACCCGGACCAGCTCCTGCTACGGCCACGTCAGCACCCGCCAAACTAGGCCAGTGATGTCCAGGCGGGCAGCCCCGGCATCGGACTCACCGCCGCGGCCGTCGAGTGACATCAAGACTCTTCGACATTGATCTTGGCTCATGTCCTCAAGTAGCTCGCGAAGTCGTCGCGAAACGACATCCGCAGAACGTGACGCAGCCACTGCGCCAGAACGCTGACAGCTGCTTCCGTCGTCCGGGGTTTTAACGTTTGGCGGTGCCGTTCGACTCCTTCGACGTGAAGGGACAACAGTTAGTGCCCATCCTCGGCTTGGCACCTCTGGCATCGGTTGTCGCCATGGGGGGTCTGCCGTGGTTTGTGCTTCCGGTATCGGGCGTCTTGACCTTGACTGGTGTGGCGGTGAGTGAATGGCAGCGCCGTCGCACGTTGTTGGCGGTACTGAGGCACGCGCCGCGGGGCACCATTGTTGAGCAGGAGCCGGGTATCGGAGGGCCAGGTGTGCGTATTCGGGTCGGGGGTCCCGATTCACGGGCCCGCCGAAGGCGGTGAGCGATGGCGGCAATGCGGCTCAGGCCGGAAGACCAGGATCGTGTGACGGCTCTGTTTGACGAGTTGTACGAGCCGATGCGCCGTCTTCTCTCCCGCCTCCGTGAGGGATCGGGATCAGATCCTTCGTCCGACCGTGACATCGTGATGGGTGCCTTTGAGGCAGCGATTGAGAACTGGGACGAGTTCAGCACATGGGACGAACGGCACCAGAGGGCCTGGCTGTTCACCGTCTGCCGTAACCATCGGATCGATGAACTCCGACGCCGACGCCGCCTCCGTGAGCTTCTGGCACAGGTGTGGGTGCTGGATCAGACTCTGGAGGAGAACCCAGAGCAGGTTGCTCTGGACCGCCTCGCGCTGGCCAAGTGCGCGGCTGTTCTGCGCAGCATGCCCCGCGCGCGGCGTGAGGTAGCGACAATGGAGTGGTTGTTACAGATGCCCAGGGATGAGATCGCCAAGGTGCTTGGCATGCGCCCGGGAACCATACGGGTACACCTATCTCACGCACGCAAAACTCTGAGGGAAGAGGTAGGCCCCTACCTGTCGTTCCCGGTCAGCGCAGGCAACGACGATGGACCGAAGAGGAGGGAGCATGAGCGGAAAGCGGCGGAACCCGTACGGGTTGACCGATGAGGCCCCGGTCTACGTCATCTCGGTGGCGGCTCAGCTCTCCGGCCTGCACCCGCAGACGTTGCGCCAGTACGACCGCCTGGGCCTGGTCTCCCCGGACCGCACCGCCGGCCGGGGCCGGCGCTACTCGGCCCGCGACATCGAGCTGCTCCGGCAGGTGCAGCAGCTTTCGCAGGACGAGGACATCAACCTCGCCGGGATCAAGCGCATCATCGAACTGGAGAACCAGGTGGCCGTGCTGCAGTCCCGCGTCGCGGAACTGGCATCGGCCCTGGACGGAGCTGCCGCGGCCATGCGGCAGCGCGAGGCAACCGTCCACGCTTCCTACCGACGCGACCTGGTCCCCTACCAGGAGGCCCAAAAGACCAGCCCGCTGGTGGTATGGCGGCCAAAGCGGCAGGACCAGGGCGGGAGTGATGACGACAGCAGCACTGACGATCGACAGGACACACTGGAGGACCCGCACCTGTCTCAGGACGATGCAGGGGCCGACTCTGACGACGACCTTGCCACCTTGCTGCGCGAGACAGCACAGGAGCTCGGATCGCCCCCGCCACGTGAGGAGTTTGACGAGGACAGGCGCGAATTGCTGTCCTGGATGCAGGGCGGGGAAGCTGACACACCCGCCAGTAACCCATCCGGAAACCGTAGTTCGGGGGCTGCTGATCCACGAAGGAACAGACCGTACGGGTTGACCGATGAGGCCCCGGTCTACGTCATCTCGGTGGCGGCTCAGCTCTCCGGCCTGCACCCGCAGACGTTGCGCCAGTACGACCGCCTGGGCCTGGTCTCCCCGGACCGCACCGCCGGCCGGGGCCGGCGCTACTCGGCCCGCGACATCGAGCTGCTCCGGCAGGTGCAGCAGCTTTCGCAGGACGAGGACATCAACCTCGCCGGGATCAAGCGCATCATCGAACTGGAGAACCAGGTGGCCGTGCTGCAGTCCCGCGTCGCGGAACTGGCATCGGCCCTGGACGGAGCTGCCGCGGCCATGCGGCAGCGCGAGGCAACCGTCCACGCTTCCTACCGACGCGACCTGGTCCCCTACCAGGAGACTCAACAGACCAGCCCCGCTGGTGGTATGGCGGCGAAGCCACCGGAGTGACCCCCCAGCAACGCCTAACTAAAGAACCGCGGCCACGGCCCCCGGCGAGCCGCCCCCAAAGACCGAGTCGTGGTCAACGCCTTTCCGGATACTGCTCGCCGCCAGCAAAGAGGATGTAGCGCGGACCGCGCACAGATGGAGCCGGGCTGCAGCTCTGATGACGAGCCGTACGGCACCGACGACAAGCCGCTCTTGGGGCGGCGTCAACTGCAAGCGGCCACGACGAAGCCCCGCACTCCCGGATCTCCCGGGAGTGCGGGGCTTCGTTGCGTTCCGGGGCCGCCGCAGCGTCAACTCCTCATCGACGTATACCGCGCGACGCGATCGGGTGTTGGCGAGGACATCGGACAGGAGGGCTCCAGTTTCCGCCACATCCCAAAAATCGTTCGTGCGTTCCTATTTGGGATGTGAGGCTTCTCTGGAACCGGCCTTGATCAGCCTGACCCGCTGATAGATGGGGGGCCACACAAACATGGGGGGCACATTGAGTATGAGTATGCGGCGGCTGCGTGACGGAGCGTTGGCCGCGACAGCAGTCCTGATGGCCGCGATGACACCAGCGGCGTCAGCCGACGAACCCGGTGACCTTGAGCGCGTGTCCTATGCCCTGCCCCTCGGCATCGCCGCACCGGACGGGCCGGTCACGGCTGACGCCATAAGAACACTCGGCGAGAAGGCCGACCTGGCGGGCAGCGGGATGACGGCGCTGGAAACGGTCGGCCCCGTCGCCAGCTACGCACCGCGCGCCGCAGCAGCCTCGGCCACTGCGACTCCGGCTGTTCCTCGCATGCAGGCCGCAGCGCCCGCCGCGGTTTCATATCCCGCTCCGGCCCGGTCGATCTCGCTCGCCGAGTGCCAGGCGCAGATCGACCGACCCGGCGGCGGGAAGTTCTACGTGAAATCACGCTTCGCCGTATGCACCGGCATCCGCATGACCTCCACCTGGAGCAGGAACGGCGCGCCGGTGGGAATCAGCGAGACGAAGGTGTTCATCCGGGGCACCGTGCCCAAGGAAGCCGACCGGACGATGAAGTTCGACTACGACGTGGTCGGATTCAAGAAAGTGGGCGAGATTCCCACAAACCGGGAGATATACAAGATCGAAGGAACCATCCCGAAGACATGGCCGGCCTCCGCACGGAAAACGCAGGGCGGCAACCTGCCCGTCACGAAGAGCTTTGACGCGCTTCGGGCCATGCCTTCGGCCCACTTCACCCACACCGTGCGCTACGCGCCGGGACAGGGCACAGGTGCCGGAGCCGCCGATGCCGTCTTCGCCGTCTACCAGCCAGTGATCACCGCATCGGCGGTGCCCGGCTGGATCGGCACCCCCAACATCGGCAAGCCGTTCCTGCTGGCGCCGCGTTGGGACGCGGCGAAGTACCTCAACAACCCGACGGGCGGCAGCACCCCGGCGAACAAGGGCAGCGCATCCTTCAGCTACCTCGCGACGCTGAACTACAGCACGAAGGCAACCGCACCCGAGCGCGGAGCAGCCGCCCACATCAAGAAGGCGTTGACCACCCCGAAAGCGACGAAGCCGCCGAACGGCGACAAGAGGATCCCCGGGCAGAGCGTCGACGCACCCCTGCACCGCCTCTACCTCGATGCGCAGCGCCGCAAGGACAACCGGGCCAAGGCGGTCAGCAACTGCCGCAGGTACTTCGGCCCCAACTACACCCAGGGCGGTAAGGACTGCGACGAGTACCCGTTCGCAACGACCTACGAGGGAGCCGCGCAGGCGGACTACGACCCGCACGCGGAGAAGCTGAACTTCTCGGTACTCCCGGTCGACTCCACGCAGAACCAGGACGCGGGCCGGCTGCTGGGCCAGTTCCTGACAAAGAACAGAATCATCGACGGCCCGGAGGACGGCTTCATCGTCAAGATCAGCTCGTAGCCGACTGAAACAAAGAGGGGGAGGAGTCGTCCGGCTTCTCCCCCTCTTTCGTTCTCACACATCGTCGGGCCAGAACTGGACCAGGTAGCGCTCCACACCTTCAGGGACGCCCTCGTGGGCGAGCTGGCGAACAGCCTCGCGGCCCCGGCAGTGAGCCCGTACCCGCCATCCGGCGCTGTGGTCGGACAGCTGCACATACACCGGCATCGGGCCGCCGGCGACCGCCCACACGGCCAACTCCCCCGAGGAGCACGAGATCCGGCTCTCGGCCACCTCGTCCCATCCCTCCCCGCGCCCGGCTGCTGCGGGCGCGCCGTCCCATACCTCTGCTGCCAGCGCCGCGGTGTGGGTGTGGCCGGCACTGGCGAAGTCGAGCCGGCCTTCATGCGCGGTCAGGAACGCTCCCGGCTCGAAGTCCTCAGGGAAAGATACGGGCACCATCGAGTCGTCCACGTCCTGCAGGCACCAGCCGTAGAAGTCCACCTCTACGTCGAGGTCCTGCCTGCTGACCAACCGGGCCATCACCACTCCCCTTCACCCCAGGCATGCGCGCACCCAGCCATGATGAACCGTGCCCACCTCGGAACGGCACCACCCCCTGGATGAGGAACGCCTTACTGCGCGTCTCAGGAATCCTGACCCTCCCGGACAGCGCCGTCGGCGCTGTTCAATTGCAAGTCGAGACGCTCGAAGTCCTGGCGACCGTGCCCCTCGCACTGAGCGGGACCGCGGACGAGGCCGAAGCTGCCGGTGAGTTCACCGTCGACCAGTACGGCGCCTACCTCGCCATCAGCAGCAGCGACACCCCACCGTGCATCTGTGGACCGAAGCCGGGACCTGGGTCGGCAGAGCCTTCGACCCCGCCTCCATCGGCGACACCATCACCGCGTATGAGAAGGCCACCCGCCAACCCTGAGGCCGAGAGCGACGAGAACGTCCAGTCCCTGCGAGCACGCTCCAGGGGCCGGACCTTCTTTGCTTTCCGGGGGAACGGCGTCAGCTGCGCATCTGGCTCATCCCTGCCGAGTATTACGTCGTAATGAAGACGCCTACCGCAGACGCCCAACTGCATGCGGCCGTTCGCCACGGGTTCGTTCGCACTGGACTTGGGCGAAGTTGCCCACAAGGTCACTCGGAGGCATCCCGCTCACCGGCGTCATCCGCGGGGCGAAGGCGACGACGCGCCGTCTCCAGACGCTCGGAATAGTCCGCTGCGAAGATTCCGGGGACGGCCTTGTCCAACGTTCCTGCGAGCCTGTGGATTGGAGCCCACACAGCTTCATCGTCCACGAGACGGCTGAGGTCCGTCATCTGCACCCGCTCCAGCCAGTCCGACAGGACCAGGGCCTCATCTGGGGTGAGCTTGATAGTGGCTCGTTGTCCACAGCCAGGACATAGTCCTGGCCATACACGCGGCGGCGTGGCCAACCTCCCAGAAGGCCCTGCCGCAGTCGCCGAGTTCGATGTCATGCCAACGTTGTGCGCCAGACGTCGGAACGGGCTCCTGCGTCTGCGTCTGCGTGGAGAGGGCAGGCCGGGCAGACCCACGTCCCTCGCAGCGCGTGGCCCGTGGCGGCTTCGTGATCGAGCCGGTTCCCTTGCCTGGCGGTAGCGCTGCCCTCGCCCAACTTGCCCGCGTAGTGCCCGGGGACCTGCCCAGAGAGCGTCTCATTACGACGTAATAGCCGCCGCCGACACGTGCGGGTCGCGGGGGCGCGTGAGGCGTCTTCATTACGACGTAATACCGGTCGCCCGCTTCCGTCTCGGGGTCGAGTGTGAAGAGTTGTGACTTACTAACGTGTCGATGCATCAATCGATCTTGAATGTTAGTAAGGTGTCCGTCATGACATCGCCCTCCCCAGGCGACCGGGAAAAGGTCGTCTCCAAGCTCCCAGCCGGGCTGCAGCAGGACTTGAAGATCCGTACAGCGCAGCACGGAATCGACATCCAGCACGCGGTCGAAGCGGGCATCACGGCCTGGCGCGGGCTGGGCGCGAACCTCTCCCCCATCGACACCGCGGGCGCCAAGTCCTTCTCGACCTGGCTTCCACCCGGCCATTGGGACAACTTCCGCAAGGACTGCACTGCGCGAGGCGTATCGATAGTCCAAGGCCTCTCCCAGTCCGTTCAGGTGTGGCTGGACAAAAACCCGGCTCCTCACGTGCAACGGCCCGTCGTCGTCAAGCGCCGCATCGTCTGCAACCAGAAGGGCGGAGTCGGCAAGACCGCCGTCACCGCTGGCATCGGCGAAGCGCTCGCCGAGGACTCCGACAGCCTCCACCCCGTTCGGATCTCCAAGCACTTCGCTGCCCTCCTGAGTGAGGACGAGGAAGACTCACCTCTCGACTACGAAGACCTGCCCGGCCTCGGACAGCGAGTCCTGCTCGTCGACTTCGACCCGCAGTGCCACCTGACCAAGCAACTCGGGCACGAGCCTCTCCCCCTCGAGGGCGACAGCCTCACCAAGCACATGGCCGGTGAGGGCAAGGGTGAACTGCGTGACCTTATCGTCGAGGTCGCCGAGGAACGCTTCGGAGACCGGCTGCACCTGCTTCCTGCATGCACCGATGCGTTCCTCCTCGATGTCAAGCTGTCCGGCGTGCGCGCCCGGGAAGCTGCTCTCGAGCGGGCCCTCGCTCCGCTCGAGGACAACTACGACGCCATCCTGGTGGACTGCCCCCCCAGCCTCGGGCTGAGCATGGACGCAGCCGCCTACTACGGCCGCAGACGCCCCGGCGAGGAGCCCGGCAACTCCGGCGTACTGGTCGTCGTCCAGGCCGAAGACAGCTCCGCCGACGCATACGGACTCCTTACCTCTCAAATCGAGGACCTGCGCAGCGACATGGGCCTCGAACTCGAGTACCTCGGCATCGTGGTGAACCACTACGACGCCCGCCGCGGCTACATCGCCACGTCCTCCCTCGAGAACTGGATGGGAATAAAGGATCCGCGTGTCCTCGGCGTCATCGGAGACCTGAAGGAGCAGAAGGAAGCTGTGCGGGTGAAGCGGCCACTGCTCGCCTACTCCCCCAGGTGCGATCAGTCAGTGGCCATGCGCGCACTGGCCCGGGAGATCTCATGAGCAGCAAAGCATCCGCACTCGGCACCGGCAGCTCGTTCCAGCAGGCCCAGTCCATCAGTCCCCGGCGGGCAGCCATCAACGCTGCCACCAAGGCCCCGACTGACGGCGCGCCACCGCCGGTTGAACTCCCCGTCTCCTTGATCAGCTTGAATCCCGTCAACCCCAGGTCGAAGCTGGGTGACTTGACCGATCTGGCGGGCAGCCTGCGCGACCACGGGCAGAAGACGGCCATCAGCATCATGTCCCGCTTCTCCTACCTCGAGGCCAACCCCGACCGCGAGGGAGAACTGGAGGAGGGAACCAAGTACGTCGTCATCGACGGCAACTCCCGCCTCGCCGCGGCCCGCGAAGGCGGTCTCACCAAGATCAAGGTGATGCTGGACGAGGACCTCGGCAGCAACCCCGACGAGATCCTGGAGTCAGCACTCGTCGCGAACATCCACCGCCAGGACCTGGACCACCTGGACGAGGCCAGGGCCCTCGAGCAGCTGCTCGGCGTGCACGGCACGCAGGAAGCCCTGGCCGCCCGCCTCCACCGGTCCCAAGGCTGGGTCTCACAGCGGATCGCCCTGCTCGGCCTCACCCCGGAGCTGCAGCAGAAGCTCGAGACGGGGGAGGAGCCTGCAGATCTGCTCCGGCTGGTCGGGCGCAAAAAGCCGGAAGAGCAGGAGCACCACCTGCAGCAGCTGAAGGACAAACGGGCCAAGGAGAAGGCCGACAAGCAGGACAGAGTGAAGCAGCAGCGGCGCAGCTCTACCGAGGGGGAGCGGACCGCAGGGCTGAAGTCAGCCCCCCCGTCACAAGCCGGCACGGCGGATCCCGCTGACAGGACGGCAGAGACTGATGACGATTATTACGACGTAATGAACCCGGCCGTCGACGCGTCCGACTCGCAGGGGCAACCGACGGCGGCTGTTCCCGATCCTCGTGCAGAGCCCGCGAGCAAGCCGCCTCAGATCAAGATGCCATGGGCAGACGGTGCGGCCAGCATGGACATCATCTTCTCGAAGGTGCTCGCGCCCGAACGGCGCAGGATGATCGGACGCTACCTGGAACTGCTCGGAGGCCCCGAGGCGTTCGTGGCCGACTTGGCAGCCGCCAGCAGCCCCGAGTACCGCCAGCAGGTCGCCGAACTTCTCTTGAAGGACCTGTAGCGCCAGACCACCCGGGCCCCGCTCTCCCACTCGCCGGTGGGGGAGCGGGCCGCGTTCGTTACCGAACGGGCGCCATAGTGAAGAGGCCAGCTCCGTAGTGATTGCATCCGGGGCCCGGGATATTACGTCGTAATAGGCGCGCCACCTCCTGACGCGCTACCCCGACCGGTGACGCAGAGCACCAGCTGAGCGTCCAGGCGGAGCAGTGACACTGGGCTGCCCGGCCGTTTCACCTGGAGCAGCCCCGCTGCATCGCGGAGTAGGTTGCGGACAAGGGGGCGTGTGATAGAGGCACCTGACCGCATCCGGTGCGCGGCGCATCAGGTGCGGTGCGCGGTGGGGGTGGTGCGCATCGTGGTGCGCACGCTGCGGCGCATCGTCTGACCGTGGTGCGCATCGGACGGGCACCACGGTCGGGATGCGCACGGCTCTAAACGACGGTGAGGCGCACCAGATGCGCACCGGGCGTGGGGTGCGCATCGAGGGCCTGGCCCAAGGCGACGGCCATCAACACCTTCGAACTCAGCTTCTGGTGCGCCGGATGCGGGGAAAGCTCGCACGTCCGGTTCTGAGGGGGCCGGGCCACGGCAACGTGATCCGGCTACCCGACCTCATCAGACGCTCTGTTCACCCATTTGAGCCATTCAACGCTCGTTCCCGGGCGGCGAAAGCGGCTGTGCGGCGCTCTGACGGCCCGCCAGCGGCTCCGGAATCGCGCCATACCGGCCACTTCGAGATCGGCGATCTGCGGGCCCATTCTGCGAGTCGCATTTCAGGCGATCTGCGCAAGATTTCCGAATCGGCGGTTACTGTCCTGTCTCACTGAACCTTGAGTGATCTCACCGATTCCTAATGCCGTTTGTCAAGCCGCGAGGGCCGTCGGCGGCGTGAGCTCGTAACACCGTCCGTCCCGCAGGAGGGCCCAGAGAACGTTGACGCGGCGCCGTGCGAGAGCGAGGACGGCCTGGGTATGGCGCTTGCCCTCGGCTCGTTTGCGGTCGTAGAACCGGCGGGACTCCTCGCACCTTCGGATGCTGAACAAGGCGGAGGTGTAGAAGACGCGTTGGAGCCTACGGTTATATCTCTGGGGGCGCCGCAGGTTGCCGCTGATCTTCCCGGAGTCCCGGGGTGCCGGGGCGACACCGCCGAAGCCGGCGAGCCGGTCGGGAGTGCCGAAGACGCTCATGTCGCCGCCGGTAGCGGCCAGGAACTCGGCGCCAAGGATGACGCCCAGGCCCGGCATGCTGGTGATCACTTCGAAGTCGTGGTGCTCGCGAAACCGGGCCTCGATGAGCTTGTCGATCTCGGCGACCTGCTGGTTGAGACCCATCACCTCCGCCGCCAGCGTGTGCACCATCCGGGCGGTCAGCCTCTCGCCCGGCAGGCTGGTGTGCTGCCGCTCGGCGGCCTCGAAGGCTGTCTCGGCCAGTTGGTCGGCGCGGTGGGCCTTGCGGTTGCGCAGCCAGGTTTCCAGCCTCTTGCGGCCGATCCGGCGGAGGGCAGCCGGCGTTTGGTAGCCGGTCAGCAAGATGAGCGGGCCGGTGTTGGTGAGGTCGAGCGCGCGCTCCAGGCCAGGGAAGATGCCGGTGAGTTGGGCGCGGAGCCGGTTGACTGTGCGGGTGCGGTCGGCGACCAAGTCCCTGCGCCGTCCGGTGAGGATCTTCAGATCGGTGACGGTCTCGTCGCCAGCCCGTAAGGGGTGCAGGTCGCGGCGGATACGGGCCTGGTCGGCGATGACGGCGGCGTCCTTGGCATCGGTCTTGCCTTCGCCGCGGTAGCCCTCGGACGCGCGGTGGATGGCCCGGCCGGAGAGGTAGAGCACCGGTTGGTCGTGGTTGAGGAGGATCGCGATGGCGAGGGCGGCTCCGCCGTCGGCCAGGTCGATGCCCCAGGTCACCTCGTCGCCCAGGGCCAGGACGTCGGCGAGGAGTGCGAGCAGTTCGGGTTCGTCGTTGGCGACGCGTCGGGACAGCAGCCGACGGCCGCTCTCGTCGATCGCGACGCAGTGGTGGTGACTCTTGTCTGCGTCGATGCCGGCCCAGATCGCGGCCATGGTGCCTCCGTGCGGTGCGGTGTGCTGATGCCTCCGACGGACGACCTCGCTGTCGATTCCCTACAGAGCGATCATTCGCAATTCCTAATTGGCAGCCGAGTCGTCGTGGGGCGTCGGGCGGCCAATCAGTGGAAGCCACAAGCGGCAGAAGTTTGAAAGCCACACCCGACACCCCTGGGTGGGCCAACCATACGAAGGGCTCGCCCGGTCCCGGAGAAGAACGTAGGGAAGTTTGACCACGATGCGTGACTGGCCGTCACCGCATGGGACGTTACGGCATGATCCCCTTATGGACCCCGCCGTCATAGCCGCGCTCGTCGCCACTCCGACCGCCGCTCTTGCTGCTGTGACCGCTTACACCGCAGGACGAGCCCAAGGACGCGCAACAGTGGACGCCGTGCGGCGCCAGCATCAGCGCGAGGCGTACGCCGCTCTGAACATCGCTGCACGCCGCTACTGGAGAGACACGGCGCAGCGCGCCACGAAGCCGCGGGTTCACCGCGACTTGCACCTTGCCGGCGAAAACCTTCCAAACCTCGCCGAAGTGCATGAGGCCGTGGTCATGGTGGCCCTTGAGGGGCCTGATCACTTGGGCACTCTTGCAGAGTGTGTTGGGATGAGCGCGGAGGCTCTTGCGACGATGCTGCGAGTCGATGCGGATGGCTTCGCCAACTCCTCTGACGACATGGTCATGGAGCGGGAACGCGGCGGCCACTTCTTCATGCCCGTCCAGATAGAAGGCGGCGAGCAGGTAGAGGTGAAGATCGACCCTGCCAGCGCCCACGAGGATCTACGCCAGGCAACGGAGGACTTCGGTCGAGCCGCGCGTAGGCACCTGAACGAGGGCACGAGCGCCGCCCAGGATGCCCGGCTCCTCAAGGAAGCTCAGCAAAAGGTCCCGGCCATGATCGGGCCGCTCTTCTAACCTTCCCTCGACCAGTCAAACTCGATGAGACTACTCAAGGTTCAGTGAGACAGGACAGTTACACGAGTGGGAGCTGACCGCGGTGATCGAGCTCTGAGGCGTCGGCGGGGGAGTGGGGTGGAGGTGGGCAGCAGCCCCCACCCCAGGACCTCAGCGGCGGACGATGTTGACGGTCACGGTCGCAGCGGCTCCGCCAACGGCCACCGCGGCGCCAAAGGCGGCGACGGCTTGGATCGGCTCCGTGTTGCCCGTCGCGATCAAGGCCAGGATTGCGGAGGCTGTCAGCAGCACCACGAGTGCCGGCACCCATTGGGCCGCCCGCAGGAGCCGATGTGATGGCCGGGCGCAGGTGGGCAGTTGGAGAGGCTCATCGGGCATGGGAACTCCCGACACCATCCTGGGCAATTCCCGCCTGGTCTCACTCATTGGTGGCATAGCTCGTCCCGCTCGCTCTGTGACAGGTCGCCGAGGTATCCGGACGGGATGAGCAGGTGCTCAGCGCCGGCCGGTCCGGTGACCTCCTGCAGGTGCTCGTCGACTTCGGCGCGCAGGGTGGGTTCTGTGGTGCCGATGCGCGCGGGGGAGGTGTCCCAGTCCTCGTCGCACAGGAATCCGCTGCCGTCGAGGGAGCGGTAGCAGAACACGGCTTCGACCGGCTCGTCGCGCAGCAGGCCCTCGAGGAAGAGGGCGTAGGCGGCCGTGGAGTCGCCGACACCGGCGGCGTAGCGCCACCAGAACCGGGCACCAGTGTGATCGGCGTGTTCGCCCAGGAACAGCAGGCAGCCGAAGGCGCGGGCACCGACCTGGTCGGTGGGGCGGGTGGCATCGGCGAATTCGATAAGCCGATCGCCGATCCCCGGCGCTCTGATCACCGCGCGGCACAGATCCTTGAGGTCGCGCTCGAGGCGCTCCTTGATGGCTACGGCTGCGTCGCTGACGTGGAGAAGGAGCAACTCGGCCAGCTCCGGGGAGGTGGGCACCAGCCAGCCCTCCTGACGCAGTTGTGCGGCCTGCGCACGACGCGCGGCGACTTGGTCGATACGCTCGTGCAGCCGGCGGTTGTCCTCGGCGCGCTGGTCGCGGGTGTAGGCGGGGGTGCGGGCCTGTGCCCCGCGCAAGATGTCCTCGATCATCCGTGGTGGCCTTTCTCGTGGGCGGCGGGCGGGGGACCAGACTCGGCGAGATCGATAGCCAGCTGGTTCATCGCCACGGCCAGGTGCGAGCGCACCGTGGAGCGTGACAGTCCGATCAGGGAGGCGACCTCCTTGACGGGCACGCCGAGCAGGTAGTGGAGCGTCACGCATGTGCGCTGTCGGTCGGGAAGCTTGTCCACGGCCTCGTTGACCTGCATACGCAGGGACACCCGGTCGATCTCCTCGTCCGGTATGCCCGTCACGGGGTGCGTGGAGGGCTCGAACATCACTCCGGTCGGCGTGGACGGGCGGCGGTCCCGCTTGCGCAGCGTGTCGACGACACCGTCATGGAGGATCTTCCAGCCGTACGCGGCGGTGTTCTCGCTCGCCAGCGCCTCGTCCCAGCGCAAGTAGAGCTTGAAGAAAGCCTCGTTGACGACCTCGCGGGCATCGTCGAGCGAGCCCAGTTTGAACGTCGCGTATGCGACGTAGTCGTCCCGCTTGTCCAGGACGAATGAGTCGTACACCACCGGGTGGTGCTCCTCAAGGCAGGCCGTGCCCAGCACGGCGCGGCGGTCGGTCACTTCCTTCCCCGCGGGGAGCCGCCTGCTGGGGCTTGAGGGTGGCCTGGTGTTGCTGGCAGGCGGCTTGGTTCCCCACGAACGCCTTTTGCCGACGGTGTGCCGTCGCACATGCTCGGTCCCTTCGCGATGTTCGTCCGGCCTCCCCCGCGGGCCGGGAGAGCGTCGGTGGCGGCTCTCATCCGTAATGCCGTCACAGCGGCGCGAAACGTCCAGCCGTTCACGAAAAATTTTGACGGAACGTCACGGCAAGATCGCAATCCGTGGTTACCGTCCGGTAGTTGAGTGCTGCGGCAGAGTTTGCGTCTGCGTGGTTGATCACGAAGGGAAAGCAACTTCTGGAGGCTGCGGCGGGGCCCGGCGCGTTCCGCAGTGGACTCGTCCTCCACCTCAGAAGTTCGGCTGCTATCACTTGCGGCTGGTGACACGTTCGTTGACGTCACCCGCTATTGGCTGGACCTTCTCGGTGCGGGGTAAACCGTGTCCTTGGCCATATGGCTTTGAGGGTGCGTCCGATGAGCTTGCGTCGAACATACGTACGCTCAAGGAGGATTCGAAGTTGAGACGCATACGCACGCTGTCGGCCCTGCGGCACGTGGCCGCAGGCGCCGTCCTCGCTCTGCTCGCGGGAGTGGGAACGGCGTCAGCCGCCGACTTCACGCCGAGTCCCACCCCTTCCGCTGCTCCGGCGTCGCGTCCAGCAGCCGGTCCGGAGGACGCGTCAGCCGCCGGATCGCGCCCCGCATCGGGCAAAACCCCTTCGGCCGGACCGCAGTTCAAGAAGATCGGCAGCACCTGGCGCGTCATCGCACCCGAGACCGTGTTACGTAACACGGTCACCGACGCAGACGGTTCTCGTCTTTGGGACGCTGCCTGCGCAGCAGGGCCTGATTGTGAGCCCACCAAGGCTGGTAGCGGCCGTCGGATTTGCTGCCTCGTTTGATCTCCCGATAGACGGTCTGAAAGCTCTTGCCGATCGAGGCGGCGATCTCTTTGACGGACTGCTTGGCCTGTAGGCCGTCGGCGATCCGGTCGTCCTGGGTGAGGAAGCGCGGTGAGATAGGGCCGGGGTCGGGAACGATCATGCTTCCAGCATCGATGAACCACAGCGAGCCGCAGCTGGTCGAGACCCCGACCACGCGAGCCGCGGCAGCACCCTTGTATCCCTCGCGCAGCAGCTCGAAGTACCGCTTCTTCACCGTGGTCGACATCTTGTTGGGGGCGTACTTCGGCATCCGAACGCTCTCCTTCTGAGGCGTTCGCAACCATCAATAGAACTCAAGCCGGATCGAGGGGACGGTTCTGCCATTCGGCCATGGCATCGAGGACCTTGTCGGTGATGGTCGAGATCGTCTGGCGGGAGACGTCGGTGCCATAGACCTCGGCCAGGTGGGCCTGGACTTCACGCGTCGTCAGGCCCTTCGCGGCCAGTGAGATGACCATCTCGTCGACGCCGGTCAGACGCCGCTGCCTCTTCTTCACGATCTTCGGCTCGAACGACCCGTCCCGGTCACGGGGCACGGCAATCTCGACGGGTCCGACCTCGGTCAGCACCGTTTTGGAGCGGGTTCCGTTGCGGGAGTTGCCGCCGTTCCTGCCCGCCTGATCGCGCCGGTCATAGCCGAGGTGATCGGTGACCTCGCCTTCCAGGGCCGACTCCAGGAGTCGTTTCGTCAGCTGCTGCAGCAGGCCTCCCTCGCCGGTCAGCTGCAGCCCTTCGGCCTGAGCGCGGCTCACCAACTCCTCGATCGGCTGGTCATCCACCGCTTTCGCCGACTGCGGGACAGCCGCCCCTGAACTCTCATTCTCAGGCGTGTTGTTACTGGGCATCAGTGCATCCTCCATGATCAGGAGTTACACCGTTCTTCTTACAGTCCCGGGCGCGGATGACACTCCTGTCACAGCTGGTCAACGCGGTGATGCGGCGGCTACTTCATTGCAGTGAACGCCTGGGGGATCGCGGTTGGCGTCATCGTGCCAGTAGCAGATTCTCCGATGACGGGGCGCGTCCAGCGCCCAGACGGAAGGACTCGGGAACATGATGCGCACCGCACTTGGCACGCTCGCCGCAGTCGCAGCCCTCGGCATCGGCCTGGCCACCCCAGCTGTCGCGGCCCCGGTGCCGGTGACGGCGCTGAACTGTGATGGCGACACCTACAAGTGCACAGCCAACCTGAAGTTCGGTGACGACAGGTGGAAGGCCGACTGGAGCGTCAATGTTTTCCATCCGGCTGCCAGGGCAGCGGAGCGCGTGGTCGCGGCTCCGGTCCCGGCGACGGGGCTGACCTGTGACGGAGACACCGGTACATGTCAGGCCAACCTCGCATTCGGTGACGGTAAGTGGAAGGCCCGCTGGAGCGCCAGGGTCTTCCACTCGGCTGCCGGGGCCGGGGAGCGCGCGGTCGCGGCTCCGGTCCCGGTGACTGCTATGGCCTGCGACGGAGACACCTACAAGTGCACCGCGAACCTGAAGTTCGGTGACGGCCAGTGGAAGGCGGACTGGGCCGCCACCATCTTCCACCAGGCGTGAGGCTGGCCCTTCTGCCACCCTGGCCGGACTTGCTCGGCCTGACCTGACATGAGCGGGTGGGAGCCGGTATCCGGCGCCCGCCCGCTCTTCAGGTCCGGCCCCGGCCTCACAACCGCCAGGGTGTCCGGCTGTACAGGCCTTGTCGAAGCCAAAGGCCGTCCGGGGAGCGAAGTCGAAGACACAGCCACGCGCCCGCGGGGTCCCGCGGCTTGAAGCCAGCGACTTGGCGGGCGGCTTCGACGTCCCCGGCCTGCACGGCCCGACCCCGCCCGCGCCACCCGCCTCCTGCTCGTCCTGACGAACCTCGAAGTCAACCGCTGACGGATGATCTACGCCGCAGGCCCTACACCCTCCAGATCCCAGAGACAGCCGTCTGCGGCAGCCCGGTCGCTGCAACGTCGAACAGTTCGCGCCGCGTTCTTCGGCGCCTTCTCAGGGCCTGCCGATGCTGCTCAACGTGTCCCGGCAGGTCAAGAACCACACACAGCACGACGCGTCCCCGTTGAACCGCAGCAACTCATGCCGCATACACCGACTCTGGCCGGATGTGCCTCTGGTTCATGCGGGGTGGAGACGGGAGCATCCACGGTGTTGCCCGAACGTCCACGAGACAGGAGTGACCCATGTTTGCTCGTACGTCACGTATCGCTATAGCAGCAGCATCCACCATCCTTGCCCTGGGTACGGCCGCCGCCACCGCGAACGCCGCGCCCGCGCCGAGGAACTGCGTGGTCAACCTCGATTCAGGCAGCAAGCAGTGCTATGGCACGTTCCGGGAGGCCGTCGCCGTCTCCACCCATGGACGGATCGCCGACGCGCCGCTGTCGGCGAAGCACATCAACCAGAAGCTGGCCGACCGTCTCAGGGTCTCCTCAGGCACTACGGGGGCGCAGGCCGTGCAGCTCGGCGTCGTCTACACGGACTCGAACTACGGTGGTTCCGCCATGATCGTAACCGCCGACAGCGGATGTCAGAGTGGCAACGGCCGGGACTTCCAGTACAACCTGGACGGCAGCTGGAACAACTCCGTCAGCTCGCTGACCACTCTGTCCTGCTGGCTGGAGTTATGGGACGCCCCTAACACCTCCGGTGTCCACCAGGAGTACCAGCAGTCGACCTCGTACGTCGGGGACGCGATGAACGACCGGGCGAGTTCGATCGCCCTGCTGTAGGACACTCGGCACGCAGCGGCGCCCCGCCTCCGGTGTTCGCGGAGGCGGGGCGCCGCTGCGTGCATGCCGACTACCGCTAACTGAGTTCTCGCCGTCAGACGGGCACCGGCCGAGCACGTCTTCGCCCAACTCAAGAACTGGCGGACCCTCAGCGAATTCCGCACCGACCCCGCCCGCGCCCCCAGCTCCTGCGTGCCCTGCTCGTCTTGACGAACCTCGAAGTCAACCGCTGACGAACGATCTACTCCGCAGACTGCCGCCCACGACCAGCGTGAGTATCCCGAGAGCCGGTCACACCAGCCCTTTGACCTAAGTTGGCGGAGGCTCACTGGCATCGACGGTGCACTACACGGATGTGATGCGCACCGGGTGCGCACCGGCCGGTGCGGGGTGCGCCTCCATCGCCTGACCCAAGGCAACGGCGTTCAGCTGGTGCAGGATGTCGACGACGTCCTCGTGGTTCTCGGTGAGGATCTGTGTGGTGAAGCGGATGACCGCGAGGGCGATGTCCGCGGCCGCGTCGGCGCCGGCCTGCTCGTGCCAGGACCGCAGGGTGCCCAGGAAGCAGATTCCCAGCTCGAACAGTGCGAACGAGTCGTCGCACGGCGCCTCTTCCTGGTTCCGGTCAGGCAGGCTGGTGACCGGGATGACGAGGCGCTCCGCGACCTCCAGGAGCAGCTCGGGCATCCGCGGCTCGGTGGCGGTGAACTCGGCGGCGGCTTCGGTGTCGCCAGCTTCCACCGCCCGGAGGTAGTTGAAGGCGCTCATCACCGCGTCCGGGGTCATCGGGGAGAGCGGCGAAGCGATGGCGGTTTCGGGCATGACGGCTCCTCACGTACAGGCCGCCTCGCTGATCGCGGCGACCTCACAAGCGATGCTCAGGGCGCGGGCCTGTGGACAGAGGCCCGCGCACCGACGGTGAACAGTCGCCCCGGCGCCGCGCCGCGTTGTCCCTTGACCGGGTTCGCTACGTGCGGCATACCGTCCATTCCGGTGGGGGAGAAATCTCCGTCCCGGCACGCTGCCGCGAAGGCCGGGGAAAAGCCGCTGCCACCCAGGGAACGCAGCTGCGAGACTGCGGAGATGACCACGCAGCGGCTGCCGTTCCCGGTCCCGGACGAACGCGCCCACCTCTTCGTCGACAGCTACGGCGACATGCACGACCTCGTTGAGGACCTGGTCGTGCCCACCGGCGTACCCGAGGCCGCGGCGACGGTCCTGCGCACGGCCCGCGAACTGCTGCGCCAGTCGTACTACTGCTACGAGTTCTCCACCGTGGCGGTCATGCACTCCCTGATCGCGGTGGAGATCGTGCTGCGTGACCGTATCCCGGGCGCGGGCAAGAAGCCGCTGCAGAAGCTCATCGAGCAGGGTGCCGACGTGGGGATCCTGACGGCCCGGCAGGCGGAGTACCTCGACTACGGCCGCCAGATCCGCAACGGGATGGCGCACGGCAAGACCACGCACGCGGTGATGCCGCCGGCCATGGCGGTCCCGATGGTGCGCACGTCGTTCACCATCGTCACCGAGCTGTCCGCCCTGGCGCCTGGCTGATGACGACAACTCACCAGCGATACGCCGCGGTTTGCTGGTGAGTTGGGCAAGCATGCCTTGCCCGTACGTTCTGCCCTACAGCCCGGCCTACAGTCCTCCCTACACTCTGACCTACAGTGATCACCTGTGGGTCCGGGTGCGTTCATGCAGGCCGGGGCCGGTTTGGGCAGCTGATGGGCGGTTCGACACCCCTTACTTCCATGCTCTTTGGGAGTGAGGGGTGGGTGTTCGTTCGGGGTCCGGCGGCGGGGCCGGTGCCCGCCCCCGGCAGGCCGTGGTGCTGCTGCGGGCCGAGGGCGGCGGGAAGGTCGGAGGGGGTTGATGGGTGTGGCGGGGCAGTGGCCGTACAGGTCGACGGGCAGGGCGCGGGCGCTGGTGCTGCTCGCGCTCGGGGTGGTGAAGGTCGCGACGGTGGAGCAGTTGCGGCAGCTGGTGCTGCCGGGCACGGCGGATCTACAGACGGTGCGGAACGCGTGCAAGGACCTGCGGCACGCCGGGCTGGTGGAGTCGGTCGGCAAGACGTCCCGGATGGGTGGGGGCGGGCGGCCGGTGGCGCTGCAGCTGTGGAACCTCACCACCGCCGGCCTCGCCGCGGCCGCCAGTGAACTGGGCCGCCCGGTGAAGGAGATGGGCGGCACGGCGCGGGAGGCTGCGAAGGCCGGCGCCGCGCACGCGCTCGCCGTGACGGACACGATCGACGCCATCCGGCAGTCACCGCCTCTGGCGACCAAGCCGGTCGCCCGCCGCACCACCGTTCCGGCCCAGGGGCGGGAGCTCCCGGCCCGTCCGGCGGGGCTGGGGCACTTGCGGGGGTGGGAGACCGAGGTCGCGCTCCCCGTTACCGGCACGTTCGCTGCGCCGAGCAAGGGCAGTCTGCGGGCAGATGGGGTGCTGACCGCGCCCGAGGACGGGGTGCCGGTGTTGTTCGTGGAGGTCGACAACCACACCGAACCGGCCGCTGTCGTCGCCCGCAAGATCGAGCGCTACCAGAAGTTCTTCCAGCGTCAGGTGAAAGACCACCGGGGCCGTGACGTGGCGATGTGGTCGACGCTGTGGGAGGACTCGGGCCGCGGCGGCTTTCCGCCCGTGGCCTTGGTGTTCGCCAAGGACGTCGGCCCGGAGGCGCGATTGAACCGCATTAAGGCGATCCGCGATGCGTCCAGGCCGTGCTGGACGGGCCGGTGGGAGAGCGACCATGGCTGGCACGTCGCCCCAGAGGGGGAGGAGCGCGACGGCTGGTGGAACTTCGGCGGCACCGTCCCGGTCATCGCCACCCATCTCGGCCAGCTGAAAGCCAAGGGCCCCCACGGTCCGATCTGGTGGCGCTTCGGGCGCTCCGAATGGCAGACCCTCACCGACGCCCTCACCAACACCAGCACCCGCGAGGACTACCTCGCCCGCGGCGAACAGCGCCGCCAGGAGCGCGAAGCCGCCCGCGTCCTCAAGGATCAGGCGGTCCGGGACGAGTTGGAGCGCTGGCAGGAGTCGTGGGAGTGCCCGTCCTGCGGTACGGACGTCACCCTGGACACGGTGAGCGACGGCTACCAGCCGGCGGAAGGCGGGCGGTGCCCGACGTGTGAGCGAGTCCACCGCGAACTCCAGGCGGAACGAGCAGCAGCGGAAGATGCTGCCCGCAGCAACGGGATCCTCGCCCGTCTGCGCGCTCGCACCGAAGGCCAATAGGCCCCGTCGGCGGGCCTGCCCGGACAGCAGAGTGCAGCAGGGGCCAGTGGAGAGTCGGCAGGTCGCGTCTCTGGTCGCGTCTCTGGTCGCGCTTCTGGTCGCGCTTCTGGTCTCGTCTCTGGTCGCGTCGGCCGGTTCGGCTGTCGTTGCTGGAGAGGGGCTCTGACCTGGAGGACAAGGCTCTGTCCGCGCGTAGCGCGGCCGCCGACTAATCCCCTACAGCGCCCCTCCCAGCTGGCGGCGGTGGCGCGACGGGGTTCGGACGCCGGCATCCGTGCGCTACGTCGCCTGGGTGCCGGAGCGTCGGATGTCCGCATACACGCGGGCCTTCACCCCCGGCTGCCCGGGTGCCCGACGCGGGGTGCCGACGCCGGAGGTGGCCCACCACTTCTCCAGCTCGCTCATCACGGCGAGCGCGGTCTCCTCATCCTGGGCGGTGATGTCGATGACCACCAGGCCCGGCTCGGAGACATGCTGTTCGTCGATACGGTCCATGACCCGCATGACGCGGCCGGTACCAGGACGGTTCGGCTCGGGCGCATGCATCACTCTCCCGAAGGACCACTCCCGCGCATTCGCTTCTTCTCGGCCGACGTCACAGATGCGCGTGCCTCGACATGACACAGAAATCGAACAAGCGCTCTAATGTGGGGATGGATGCCTCCGCCTTCCCCCACAACCTTGTCCAGGCCCAGCGCGACTTCGGCGCCACCTACGAAGCGCTCGCCGCTCCCGGGCGGCACGGCAACACCGAGCTGCGCCGCCGCCTGCTCCGCCTGTCCGTCCGCATCCTGTGGCACCCCTTCTGGACCGCCCACCCGTCTGGGGCGCCGGCGGCCCGAATCGAGCTACGCCGCCAGGCCCGCGCCGATCAGTCGGAGGCGAGGGCGGCATGAAGGGCGACGCTCCGAGCGAACGCCAGGTCCAGATCCTGCGCGCGCTGCGCACGTGGATTGCAGACCACGGGGAGGGACCCACCATCCGGCAGATCGGCGAGCTGGTCGGCCTCTCCAGCACCGGCTCGGTCGCCTACCAGCTTGGCCGCCTGGAGGACCAGGGCCTGATCAGCCGAAGCGGCCGACGCTGGCGCTCGGTCCGCCTCAGCAGCTGACCGCAGGTGACCGATCAATCCGGGGGAGTTGCATGGGTCGGTCACGTCGCTGACGTGCGGTTTGGCCGATGGGTGCGACCGGATCGGTCACACGGCCGGTCACCGGTC
The DNA here is from genome assembly GCF_036010325.1 of Streptomyces sp. NBC_01210. Lineage (GTDB taxonomy): Bacteria > Actinomycetota > Actinomycetes > Streptomycetales > Streptomycetaceae > Streptomyces. The sequence goes on from NZ_CP108550.1 coordinate 124,130, forward strand.
ACGGCCGCGACCTGTGACCGGTCACGCGTGCCGGGCAAGCCCAAGGGGACCCTGGGCAAGCTCACCATGCGTCAGGCTTGCCCAGCCCGGAGGCCGCGGCCAGGGCGAGACGTTAGCGACGATGGTGTTGGCCGTCCTCGATCTGCGCGTTGGAACGGTTTCGCCGAGGGACCGCTCGCCGACGCGGCACTGCGCCCGCTTCATGCAGCGCCAGCCGCACGCCGATCAGGTCAGCAGCCTTGCGGAGTAGATCCGCTGAGGGGCGCGCATCGACTGCGGCCGACCGGCTCGCCTGCGCCTGACCCTCGCTGCCCTGTTTCCACGGGGGTGAGGGCCCCTGGCCGGGCGTGGCAGGGGCCCTCTGAGCGCTTCCGTGGGGGACGGATCATGCACGCGTCGCCCGGACAACGACACCGGCCTGGGCCGGGACACGGTGGTTCAGCCGGAAGGCCCGGCCCGAAGGCGTTGCCGGGGCATGGCCTGTGGCGGGATCCTGGAAAGGGACGCCAAGGCGTCCTAACCGATCGGGAGGCGCTGTCATGCCGAACCGGCGGCCCCGTGGATATCAGCCGCAGTGGAAGCCCCGCGCCCGTACGTGCGAGCTGCTGACGGCCGTGGACCGGGTCCTTGCGCGGTACGCGGCTCAGCTGCCGCTCACGATCCGGCAGGTCTGGTACTCGCTGATCTCCGACGGCGTGCTGGTCAAGGAAGAACGCACCTACAAACAGACGGTGGAACTCCTTGGGATGGCCCGCCGCTCAGGCCGCATCCCGTGGGAGGCGTTGCGCGACGACACCGAGATCCGCGCCGAACCCGTCGCCTACGAGGGGCCGGAAGACTTCCGGGCCGGGCTGCGCCAGGCGGCGCTGGACTATCGACTGGACCGGCAGGCCGGCCAACCGGTGCGGCTTGAGATCGTCTGCGAGACAGCCGGGATGGTTCCACAGCTGGTCGTCGTCGCCGACCCGTACGGCGTGCCGGTGTATTCGGGCAGCGGATTCAATGGGCTGCCGGCGAAACGGGGAGCAGCGCTGCGTGCGGCTGCTGACGGACACCGTGCGGTGAGGGTTTTCGTGGTCTCCGACTGGGACCAGAGCGGGGTCCATCTGTTCTCCGCGCTGGCCGAGGATGTCACCGCGTTCGCTGCCGTGGACGCTCCGGGAACGGAGGTCGTCTTCGAGCGCCTGGCGGTGACCGAGCAGCAGATCGCCGACTACGGGCTGCCCACCGCGCCGCCGAAGGTCAGTGATCACCGTTCCTTCAGCGGCACCTCCACCACCCAGGCCGAGGCCCTGCCGCCCGACGTCCTCGCCGCCGTGCTCAAAGCCGCGATCACCTCCCACCGGGACGTGCGCGTCCTGGCGGCACTCCTTCAGCGTGAGGAAGACGAACGCCGCCGTCTCCTTCAGAGCCTCGGATACGACCCTGACGTCGACTGAACCGGTGCTCCGGCGTCGCCGGCCCTGTGTCGCTCGTCCGGGCCGGGTGTCTGCGAACGTTCCCGCCCGCCTGGTGGGCCTTGATGTACTGGACTGTCGGAGCAGGGCGCGAAGCAGGGGAGCGGGACGTTGGCCGGGTACAGCAGGGGTCACACCGGGCGGGTGAAGGACTTCAAGGACTTCGAGTGGGTGGTGTGGCGCCTCGAGGTCCAGGACCCATCGCAGCTCGCGGGCGAGGATCCGGACCTGGACGAGCGCACCCAGGAGACGATGACGGAGCTCGCTGCCTCGCTGGGCTGCGTGTACGAGCACTGCGTCGACTACGACTCCTACGACGACGAAACGCCGTACTACGCCTGGTGGGTCCGCCTGCCCGCCGCCGAGCACGCCCGACTCGACAAGGACGGCCTCCCGCAGGCTCTCGGCCCGCTGCGCCGGTACCTGACCACCCAGCTTCCCGACGGTCTGAAGTGGGAGATCACGCCGGACCGCGAGTTGACGTACGACCACGCCGGCAGCGAGGCCATGCGGGCCGCCTACGACGATCTGATCGCCCCGTTCGAGCGGGCCCTGATGCCGCTGCGTGTGGACGGGGCAGATGAACTCGATCCGCGGGCGAAGGTCTGGAAGTGGGAAGGGAACCTTCTGGTCGGCACGTTCGACCTGTGGCTGTGCAACGACCCGGACCGCCCGCACACCTGGCTCGTGGTCACCGTCGGACTGTGGACCGAGCCGCAGCTCTTCGACGAAGAACCCGCAGCCCGCCTCGGTCACTTCGACTTCACCCCGCACCACCCGCTGCTCTTCCTGCCCCGCCCGCCGGCCCCGGCGACCTTCACCGCCCGCGCGGAGTCCGGCTCTTTCCCCCACAAGAGTTCCTCCAGGACGAAGGCCGCCGACGCCATCGGGACGGCTCACCAGTGGACGGCCAACGACCCCGACGTCCTGGCCGGGCGGGTCGCCCACGACCTCACACTGCTGTGGCCGCACCTCACCGGCCCGGAAGGGAGCTGACGATGGCCTCGTACGCAACAGACCCGCGGTGCACCGCCATGGCCGAAGCCCTCGTGCCCCTGCTGCGCCGCAACTGCCCGGAAGGCGCCGGCGGATTCGGCGGCTCGTACCAGGTCAATCTGGATGACGAGGAGGCCGTCGGATTGGGCGGGGTGGAGCTGATCCGGGCCGCGATGCGTAAAGCGGCCCGGCAGCTCGGCTGGAAGGTCACGACGATCGGGATGATCGGCACCCGCCACGGCACCATGGTCGTCGTCCAGGACGTGCGCGAGGTGCCCGAGGAGCACCAGGGTGTCCTCAACGATGCCGTGAACGACCGGATGCGAGCCGCGCTGCACAAGGTCTGGGGAGAGCCGGGCCCGGCCCCTGTCCAGCGCGGCTCGGTCGCCTTGATGACTCAGGAGTTCCGCGCGGCCGTTGCCACGGGCAGCGCCTAACGCTGTACCGGAGCCTGCGCGGCCTGGGCGAAGTGCAGCACGACGGCCTTGGCTCCGGCGGCGAGTTCGTCCGACAGGGCGTCGCTGCGCGGATGGGTCGGGTGGTTCTTCACCCAGAGCATGGAGAACTTGATGATCTGGTCGACGTCGCTCGGACGCAGCAGGATCGCGTCGCCGGTATGCAGCGGCTCGGGCTGGCGGTGCTGCCACAGCCGGTAGAAGCGGCCGTCGGCGTCGTTGAACCCGAGGTGCCGGTCGCCGTGCGGATTGATCAGGTGGGTGGTGAAGGGCAGATCGTTCGGGCCCGGCTGCCAGGGCTGTTCCTGCTGGCTCAACGCGTCCTCCGTCGGCGTTCGATGATCACGACGCACCCGAGTCTGTCAGCGCCGCTCCCGGCCCCGCAGAGCTTCCACCGAGCCTGACCGCCGTCCACTGCAACACCGACCCGTGGCACTGAAACGCGGCCAGTGAAACACCGCCGCGCGTTTCACCCCTGACCTGCGGTGATGCCCTGGACAGAGGGGAGCGTGGCACTCGTGTTGCACCTCGCGTCGAAGGCCCGCGCCCACCCCCCGGCCCAACGGCAGCACGAAGCCCCAGGCGCTGACGCCCGGGGCCTCTCGGTGCACTTCGCTTGACCGTCCGGTTCAACGACCAGCCGCAGCCGGTGTCACGCCCACTCCACCCCCAGCTCCGCGAGCGCGGCACGCTGGGAGTCGGTCAACTTGCCTCGCCTCGCCTTGGTGTTGCTCAGAAATACGCCAAGCCGTACGGACACCGGTTCGGCCTCGCCGTCGACCGCGATCTCTTCGCTGTGTGCTCGGGGTACCGGCTTGCCCGCGCCCTCCCGCGCGATGTACTGCGCCAGGGCCGCCACACCCCGCGTGAAGGCCGCCGACGCCTTGGTCGGACCGCCAGCCGCACTCTTCTTGGCCGGTGCCGCAGCGGGCCGCTCAGCGGGCTTCACGCCCAGCACGGAAAGCCGCTCCTGCTGCTCGGTGGACAGCTGCGCCCAGGAGTTCGCCTGCCGCTCCAGCCACTTGCCCAGGTCGTCGCCCTCGAACAGCACCCCGGGTTCGATGGTCGGCAGGACGCCGTCGGCGTCGACCAGGTCGGCGAGGACGCGGTAGTGCCGCTGCCAGTCCAGCGGCCACGGGCAGTTCCAGTCCGGGTCGACCGCGGCCAGCTGCTTGGCGCGCTCCACCGCCCGCTCGGGGTCCTTTCCGAGGCCGCCCTTCCGGCGCAGGTTGGCCATGTGCTGGCCGACTGGCACCATCGCCTCGCCTTCGCCCCAGACCGCGTCCTGGCGGGGTGCGAGGTGTCCGGTGGCCCGCCGGTACGAGCGCAGTGCGGCGAGCTTGTTCTCCCAGGCTTCCTCGCCGGGCTCCCAGACCATCCCGGCCTCGGGCGCGTCCAGCAGGGTCTTGCGCCGCTCCTCCAGCTCACCCGCCCGCAGGGCCTTGCGCTGCTGGTGCACCCACCGCCCGAGGGGGAAGTCCTTCGTGACGCCGACCTCGGTCTCCACGTCATAAGGCACGGCGTAGAGACCGGTGATCTCGTTCTCGGCCCGCCAGCGGATGAGGGCCTGGTAGCCCTCCAGCCACACCAGCGACTCCGGCCGGTAGACCCGGGTGCGCAGGAACGCCGCGATCGTCGCTGCGTCGCGCGGGCTGGAGAAGTGCAGCAGCGCCGCTTCGGCGGCGGCCTGCGTGTCGTCGTCCTGCTCCTGGTCCTCGCCCTCGCCGCCGGCCCCGACGATCTGCCCGTCCTCGTCGCGCCGGACGTGGACCTTGCGCTTCCCGCTGGTGAGCGCGCGGGAGGCGAGCTGCTCGACCAGACGCTCATCATGCGAGCGCAGGCCCTGGAGGACCGCTACAAGAGGGCGGAAGCTGGCGGAGGCAACCATGTCCGTCGGATCCTCGGAGGGCTCCAGAAACACCGGCACGATGATCCGCGCGACCTTCGTGCTGCCGTCCTTGTTGAGCCGCAGCGCCCGGCCGATGTTCTGCACGATCTCCACCTGCGAGCCGCGGGTGTCCGCGAAGCAGACCGCTTCCACGCCCCGCTCGCCGGTGATGTCCACGCCCTCCCCAAGCACGCGAACGCTGGCGAGGAAGGCGCGGTGGACCCGGCGCCCGGCCGCGTCGATGCCGTTGGCGAACTGGCGCAGGACCTCGCGCCGCTCGGACACGAGGTGGTCGCCGCACAGCCACGCCGACCACACCCGGTCCGGGGGTACGTGGCGGCCGGCTTCCAGCTCGTAGAACTCCGCGTCGATCGACGACTTCGGCAGCCGGTCCGCGGCTGCCAGGTCGTCGTCGGAGGCGTCGTTCATGTACAGCTCGGCTGCGGTCTCGGGCAGCTTCTCCGCGAACGCGGCGGCCTCCTCCACCTTCTGGTGGAACGTCATGACCGTGCGCAGGTTGTACGCGGCGGCGTGCTCCAGGAGCGCGGTCTGCAGGAGCGCCAGGCGCCGGCCCCGCCGGGCCTCCTCCGACTCCCCGAGGACGGGCGAGGGATCGCGGATCTCCAGCACGTCGATCTCGAACCCGGCGAGGATCTCGCGCTCGATCGCCTCGCTCAGCCCGAGTTCTGCGAGCCACGCGCCGTACGTGCCCTCCGGGTCGTCGGCCATGGTCGCGATCTCCGCCTCCTGGCCGTCCGCGCCCCTCTGCGGCCGGGCCGCGGCCAGGATCCGTGGCGTCGCGGTCAGGTAGAGCCGGAAGTCCGCCGGGATGCGGGCGTTGTCATGGATCGCCGCCCACGGCCGCCCAAGATCACCGGCAGTTCCGTGGGCCTCATCCACGATCGCGAGGTCGAAGCCTGCCATCTGCTGGCCATACAGCCGCTCTCCGCCCGCCAGAGCGGCCTCCAGCGGCCCGCGAACCTTCCGCTGGACGGGTGCGTCGATGTCCTCGCGGTCCACGAGAGAGGCGTACGTGGCGAAGACGACGACCGGCCCGGATCCGGCCCACAGGGCGAGCTGGATCGGGTTGGTGGTGGTGCGCACCCCGAGCTCGTTCAGCACCGCATCGTTCTCCAGCGAGCACACCGCGACCATGGGGGAGCGGTGACCCACCGTCCGCCACGCCTGGGCGGTCTGCGCAAGCAGGTCCAGGGTCGGCACAGTGACGAGGATCCGGCCCTCGGGGAAGCACTCCAGCGCACTCGCGGCAGCCATGATCGTTTTGCCGGACCCGGTCGCTGACACGATCGTGCCACGGGCACCCTGAGGGGGCACAGATGACCTTGCAGGGAATCCGACCCACTTACGGAAAGCCGACTTCTGGTCGACCTGATGTTCCTTGAGCGGAATCCTGCTCATCGTCCGTCCTTTTCCGCCGTGTCGTACAGCCAGCTGTCGTGAAGCCTTTCCAGTGCGGTTTCCTCCTGGCCGTGCTTCGTCCAGATCCCTTCGACCCAGAGCGGAGTCGTTTCGATCCTCTCGCACAGAACGAAGCAGCCGGGCAGGTCGATCAGCACGAGCTCGCCCGCGAACATGCCGCCGGGCCCGTAGCGACGCCACAGCCGCTCCAGCCGCGCCCGGCGCTCGTGCAGGTACGTGTCCAGCGTCTGCGGGTAGGTCCCGCGCTCCGCGAGACGCACGGTCCGTAGGGCGACGTCCACGAGTTCCCGGGCCGACTCCTGGTCCCACTGCTCGGAGTTGGTGCCGGTCACGGCCGCGTAATGCTGCTCGCACACGGCGAGAACGCGGTCGACCAGATCCGCCGGCGCCTCGGCATCCTCGGCTTCGCGGGCCGCAGGACGGTCCCCGGTAGGGGTCTCGTGCCTGGGGAGCGGTTCCCCGGGAGAGGAAGCGCCGTCCACTTGCAGGCCGTGGTGATCGAGGTAGGCCAGGAGGAACAGGGCCAGGGCGCGGCCGGGGTCGCTGGCGTGCTCGATCCCAGGCGGCTTGCTGGTCCAGCCGAACGTGGCCTGGTGGGGCCGGGGGTGCACGCCGCTGGTGTGCGGGTCGGGGAAGACGACGGCGCGGGTGAAGAAGTCGTCCAGGCGGCTGAGGAGTTCCGCATCCGGGTTGTCCGGCTCACGGCCGCGCACGGTGGTGGTGGCGTTCTCCAGGATGGTGGTGAGGTACCGCCGGCGGGCGTCCTCCTGCTGCCGGAGCTCGCTGGAGCGGCTCTCCTCGACCACCTCCACCACGCGGTACATGCCCTGGTCCCCGTACAACCCGTCCGGCTTCTCCAGCGCCTTGCGGACTTTGGTGACTGCTTCCTCGACCGACCGCCCGTAGGCGTAGTTCGTCACCACTGACGCGCCCGGGTGCTCCGGGTCGGTGCGCTGCGCCACGATCCGATAGCGGATCAGCTCCGGGTCTGTTCCTGAAGTAACCTCATGATGGATTTCCTTCCGCGCTTCAAAGCGCTTTTCGAAGCCTGACGGATTCAAAGAGTCCTCGCTTCCCGCGCCCCGCCCGGGTGGTTGGGGGGTGTCCCGTGTTTCCGCCAACGGTACATGCTGCATCAACCCGATGCACGCGGTACACTAGAACCCACACGAACGAGCGACCCCCACCCCTCGTAGCCAGCCCGGCCCGCGCCAGCGGGCCCCAAGGTTCTGGAGGCGCAGCCGGAAGGACCATCAGGCGGGGGAGCGCAGCGGACCCGCCCGGGAGTGCGAAACGCTCCCCAACTCCCTTACTGGAGGCCCGACTAGCCGCACCTCACACCCAGTCAGTCACGGCCGCGCGATGCGCGGCCAGCCGGGAGCGCAGCGGCTGGCCCCCTCAACTCCCGGAGCGCAGCGAAGGGAGTTGGCCCGTGCTCCGCACGGGCAGCGGGAGCGCAGCGACCGCCCCCCTTGCACATCGCGCAGCGATGTGGT